>RPQV01000501.1 GCA_003818595.1 Calditrichota bacterium | reverse complement strand
ACTTTTCCGAAAGCTAAAAGGGCTGACGGATGAAAGACCTCAGGAATTTATTCGTTCGTTAAGATTAAAACAAGCCGCCCGGTTATTGACTGATTCGAAAATGACGATCACCGAAATCTGTTACGCCTGTGGTTTTAATTTCCCGGCACATTTTACTCTGCAGTTTCGCGCAAAGTATGGTTTAAATCCCAACGAATATCGAAAACAGGATGGCAGACTTTCCCAACCTTTCCCCCCTATAATGTGATCCACGATTATAAAATTGTAATACTGTTCAAGATTTTTGTCATACTAAAAGTATGCAATTTTATACCATGACCCAAATATGGTATATTTTGACCGAATCGTGTTAGCCGGATTTGTTAATATTAAATATATTAAAATTAGATGATTCCTTCATCAGCTCAGATAAAGTGTCAAATACAAAAAATTTGGACGCACTGGAGCAATCATTATTTGAAAAAACCTGATAATTTGTACATTTCGAACATGTTGTATCAAAAATTTTGCTGGAAACGCGTTTCTTCAGGATTGTGGTGCAGAAAGTTCTTACCACATAGACAAACTCACAATACTAAAGGAGGTTTATCATGAAACATGTGGTATCGTCGTTTTTCATCCTCTGGGTGTTGGTCGGCTTGGCGATCGGCAGCAATATTTATGAGCCTCCGGATGGCGGATGGACTTACAAATACGATGGCGACGTATGGGGCGATATTCCCGCCTTGGATGGACTTTGGAGCCACGATAATGGCTCTGACGCGTGGGATGGAACAATGATTTGCTACGGCTCACCTGGCGGTCTGTCCGACTATACGGAAATCGCCGGTGATGTCACAACCACCTTCATCCGAATACAGGATACGGGCGATCCGCGATCCTATGGAATGCCCGATCCCAGCAACCGAAAAATTTACCTGCACTATGATATCACGACGAACGATGCCCCTCCAGGACAAAGCACGCTGTTGGACGACGGCATCACCATCAGCTTCCGCAGTCGCGTCGTCGTGCCCAGCGGTGAGCTTGAGATGGATGGCCTGTACGCCGCTGATGGATCTGGTCCCGATGATTGGCCGGCAACAGGTGACGGATACCTGATTCATGATGGCGGCAAAGGTAACTTTGGTGTACAGCAGATGAGTGGCGGGTGCATTTCATTCTCTCTTGCGGTGAAAACAGACCATGCCTATCTGGACAGCGTCATCATGAAAGAGGGCTTGATCATGAACCGCAGCGGCGCCAATGTCAACTGGCAAGGCGCGGTCGTCGACTCCACCTTTGATCCGGCTTCGGTAAATCTAGTGGAGCTCGATCCACGCGAGTGGCATGAGTTCTGGATCACTATCCGAGCGGCCGACGATACGACCGGCGGTGTCACCCATCGTGTTGATGTTTATATGGATGGCGGCACAGAACCGCACTCCTTCAACGTAACCGCCGGTAGCGGTGCGGAACTTACTAATTCCTTCATGGCGATCGGCTGTGGTTCCACACCGCAATCCGGCGCTTATGATGTTGATTTTTGTGCCTACAAACCTGGAATATATGTCCCAGCCGTCGGCAATGCCGTTGCGACGCAGCCATCCGCCCCAACGCACTATGCGCTGGCGCAGAATTATCCCAATCCCTTCAATCCAACAACGACCATTCAATATTCGCTCGCCAAAGCAGGAAATGTCAACTTGACAATTTACGATGTTCTCGGCAGAAAAGTACAACGTCTCGTCAATGAATTTCAGCCGGCGGCACACTATAACATCCAGCTTAATGGTAAAAATCTGGAAAGCGGCATCTATTTCTATAAATTACAGGTTGGTGACGATTACACAAGTATGAAAAAGATGATCATGATCAAGTAAGGAAAACTTCCGGTAGGTCTTCAACCCTTTCCATTTTGTTTTTTCAAACCTACCGGTACTATTTCCCAGCATTCACAATACTCAAGTCTCGATAACATTGCTGCTGGCAATGATGTTATAGAAGGATAGTGTAATGACAAAATACGTTCAAATCTTTCTGATAATGCTTCTGGCTGCTTTTTTGAATTTTTCATGTCGTAAATCTCACCCCTCTGAATCGAACGCCCCTGATAATAAAGATCCTATTGCAGAAAATAATGCCACATGGGAAACCATGAAATACGGCTTGTTTGTGCACTATGTCTACGGTGGTGAATATGGCGGCATGACGCCATTAAGCAGCGCGGGCGCCTATCCGAGCACTATTGATGACTTGGTCGAACGCTTTAACGTGACCAAGTGGGCAGACGATGTTGCTGCAATGGGTTTTGAATATGTGATTTTTACAGCATGGCATGCCAATATGAACATCCTCTATCCCAGTCCGGTTATGGATAAATGGCGCGGTAAGGGCCATTCAACAACCTCGCGCGATTTGTTGGGCGAGATCATCGATGCGTTGATTGTCCGAGGGATTAAACCGGCGATTTACACGCACATTTGGGTCGGTAATGATTTTCATCCTCAAGGCGATGGTTATTTTTACTATGGCAATGTAAACGGCACAATTACCGAAGATCAAAAAAGAACCGGCTATCCGGAATCCGTCCGCGGAAACTCGACCATCTGGAACAATTTTGTCTGCGAGGTTTACGATGAATTGTCTGCCCGTTATGGAACCAAAATCGCCGCTTATTGGTTTGACGGCACCTGGACGGACAAAGTGGACAAGAACCGAATTATGGAAACCATTAAAAAGCACAATCCGACCTGTGCATTTGTGGCAAATGGCACAAAAAGTCATGGCATGCCTTTCTCGTCAAAAGAAGTGGGTTCGCCCGAAGCAACGGATTATGGTTTTGCGAGCGATTATCCTCCAATCAACAATAATGATGTCAAAACCTGGCCCTCCTATGATCGCCACGTTGCCATCATCCAGAGCGGCAACTGGTGGGCAAGCCGATGGGGAAAAGCACGATTCACCGCGGAAGCTGTTTTCAGATATACCGTGCTTCAGGCGGCAACCAATAATGGCGGCGGCGTCGGTTGGTCTTTTGGACCCTATGCCGATGGAAGCTGGGAAAGCGACCTCTTTGTAGTGATGAAAAAAGCAAACAGCTATATCAATCCGATTGCCGAATCCATTAAAAATACGAGAGCCAGTACTTTGTATCGTACTCGCGAAGGGACTAAAATTTCCAAACTCCTATTTTCGCGCGGATTTGTCGCGACTTCTTCTGTGGATGGCCTTTACGAATATATTCACGTTTTGGCGCCGAGTTCAACCCAGTCGCTCCAATTGTTACCGCCACAGGATCGAAAAGAATTTGATTCCGCTCTTTTGTTGGCCAAAAACAAACCTATAAAACTGGAAAAAAACGACCAAGGCTATTTATTGACACTGCCTGACGGAGAAACCTGGGATACTCTGGACACGGTTATCCGTCTAAGCGTAAAAAGCAATTCATAGATGATGTAAAATGGATAACACATGCATTTTATCGTAAAGAAACAGCTTTTAATGGCGATGCTGCTCGTCGGTCGAGTTTTGTTGTCGCAACAGATTGACTGGCCGCAATTTCTCGCGCAACAGGATATGGTTTGGGAGGAGATCGACACTGATTTCTACAACGGCGCGTTTATTGGCGACGGCATTCAGGGCGCCATGATTATGCAAGATGAATTTAACGCAAACGGCATCCGCATGTTGATGGGCCATTACCAGGCCATTGCCCATTATTCGATCTCCGGATGGGAGTATTGT
>RPQV01000500.1 GCA_003818595.1 Calditrichota bacterium | reverse complement strand
AGCGATTGAATGACGGATAATCGATCATTGGCCACAACATAATCGAGTTGAACGCTCAATTCCGTCGACAGATAACGCATCAGCTCGATTTCAAGCTGATAATCAGACTGCCCATCATGTCGAAAAAGGACGAGATTACAACAATCCAACAGCGTGGCTTGACCGCAGGGTCCCGCCGGCGGCAAATGCACCTGAATGTAGGAGGATGAATCCGGTCTGGTTGAACGCCAATAAGAATGATCCCAGGTGCCGCACATCACCATGGCGAAATGCCCGGCATGAAATTGATCCAACAAAAGCCCCATATTGAGTTCTTCCAGTGATCCAACCGCTTTGGCAGTGGCCAAGAATGTCTTGATGCCGTTGAGAGAATTGCCCTGGTCTAATGCGCATTCCCGCCACCACATTTTTTGCTGAATCAATCCCCCGCAATGACTGAAAATGGGCGGCATCAAAGTCTGCAGAATATTGAGATCTCTATCCCCGATATTGACTCCCCAAAAGCTTTCGAGATTGGAAAAGCCGTTTTTCCGCAGCGTCGGAATATGGGCATTAAACAACTCCCCTGCCCGCAAAAACGAATTCCAATCGGTAAAAATAGAGTCAGGATTCACTCCCGGACAAGCGGAGATGATATCCTGCCGGACAAACAACGTCCGCAATGACGCCCAAAAGGGCAAAGCCCACAGCTCTCGTCGATTTCCCAACACACAGGTTTTTAAGCAAACGGGATAATAGGTTTCATGTATTTCCGACGAATCGAAGAATCGATTCAAAGGCAGAACATCTCCCTGCTCGACGATTCCGCCCAAGAACTCGGAACCGATCTGAGCGATGGAAAAATCAGATCGAGTGGTCTTGCGCTTAAAAAATTCCAGGGCATCGTTCCACAGGATAAAGTGGATTTTAACCGAAAGCTGAGTATCTCGATACTTTTCCTGCCTGCTGATTTCATCGATAAACTGCTGCAGGATGGGGAAAATTCTGCGCTGGCCTAATTGATCCAGGGCATAAGGCAGATCGTTCTGCATCCGACGCTTCAAATCGCCCGCATCGAACAAATAGCTGTTGTATTTTTCAACATAACCTTCGATGCTGTCGGGGATGTCCTGCACAGGCAAATCATATAGGCTGGGTTCCAGAGGGAAAAAGAGTAGGTTGATCGTTTTTTCTTCCGCTCTGACACTATGGAATAGCAGCAACGATAGTAAAAGGATTTTTATTCTGCCGGCCATGCTCTGACTCTTCTTTTGACGCTGTCATTTTAAAGATAAAACGGACAAAACGCAAGAAAAAGTCAGGAGTCAATTGCGTCGCGATGGTCAGTCAAATATTTAAATAAAAAAGAGGAGCATTAAGAATGCAAGTTAGCGTAAAAATATTTTTCCTGTTTGCATTCATTTGTTCACCAGTTGTTTTGCTCAAGACGGCAAGGTTTATTTACTCGACCGCGATGATGATGTCGGCGGCAATCTTCGCTGTTTCGACTTGTCCAGCGGAAAAGAGCTGTTGAACTTTTTAAAACCGAAGAATTTGGCGATCAAACAAAACCGCCTTTTTTAATAAAGGCAGTATGATTTTGGCCGATGGGCTCATTCTGGCTACCGACGGTAAAAGGACGTTGTATCTGATCGAACCGGATCCATCCGGATTCAAGCCGCTCGCCTCCTCGGAATTGCCGGCCGAAGCGGGTACAAATAGTGAGGGTATAGCGGCACGAATTGGTGGTTCTACTCAGAGTTGGGCGCCAATCGCTCTTGCTGACGGCAAACTGTTGATCCGAGATTAAGTCGGTTGCTGTGTGTCAAGGTTTCAAAATAAAAATGATCCTCGTCATCATTGTAAAACACCCTTTCCCGTAGCAGCCCAGTAAATCCCGCCGAGGAGATGCGACATAAATACATCATCGGCATATAATTCCGGCATGTGTCCCAATGCCGTATAAAAGGATCGGCCGCCTTCAAATTCCTGATACCAGGAAATTGGATGAAAATCACCCATACCCTTCATCTTCCCTCGTCCCCAATCTTTGGTCGGATCATAGGTCTTTTCATCAACCGTCAGCAGGTCGATGAGATTTTTATTCACCGGAACCATTTCAAAAGTATACCACTCGTCAGACCACAGCCATCGCTCGCTCATGTGCATGGTCGCCGGAAAGTGCTTGGTGATGACCTGCAGGACGCCGAATTGAACCTCGGGATGTTCGATGAACACGCGTCCGATGAGCTGATCATACCATGGCCACTTTTTTTGCGTTGCTGAAGCCGCATGGATGCCGACAAAACCCCTGCCTTCATGAATGAATTTTTGCAAATTTTGCCGTTCATCCTCGGTAAAATCGTCGCCGGTAGAATTCAAAAATACCACTGCCGCGTATCTGAAAAGCTCAGGCTCGGCAAAACGCGCCTTTTCCTGGGTCCACGAGAATCCAAATTGATATCTTTCAGCCAGTTTCTCGAGTGATGAAATTGCGGTTGGAATGCAGACGCTATGATAGAAATCCGGCGCTGCGTAAACCAAAATGTCAAATTGCCGATTTGTTTGAGCCTGTAGAGCCATGGGTCCACCTATCAAACTGATCATCAGCAGCTGTCTGATGATTTTCATTTTGAATCCTCCATGAATAAGGCGCTTTTGGGGAAACCGCTACAGCGTCCAGCCATTCTGATACTCGGGGAAAATATAGGGCTCGGCATCCGCATGATTGGTCACTTTCATGTCGTCCCAGTTCCAGTACAATTTTTCTTCCAGCCGCATCGCCACCACACCGGCCAGGATGGACTCGATAAAGGGTCCGGAATAACTCCAGTCAGAACTGGCTTTTCCCCCGGTTTTGCAGGCATTGATCCAATCGCGGTAAATGCCGCCGACGCGGGGCAATGTCGCCGGTGGAGTTGTATATTCCCTCATTTTTGACTCGGGAATGATGCGCGGATTCCCCGCCCAACCGGGACACATGATCTTTCCTTTTTCACCGATAAATAAAATACCATTCCCGCTGCCGGTCAAATCGCGGCCCGGCTCGAGCTCTTCCGGTCGCGGCGGCATCAATCCTTCATACCAGATCAGTCTCACCGGAGGCTTTTCGCCGCGGGCGGCAAATTGATAGTGTACAATCGATACATACGGTCTCTTTTCGCGATCGCCCCAGGCGCTGCGGGCTTCAACCCACTCGGGCTGTCCCAAATCCAAAGCGTAAAAAGCCGGATCCATATTATGCGATCCCATATCGCCGATTTTAGAGGTGCCGAAATCCCAGTATTGGCGCCATCCGCAGGGAGTATAGTCCGGATGATACGATCGAAACGGTGCGGGACCGATCCACAGATTCCAGTCCAGGCCTTCAGGTATTGGCGGTTGTTCAACCGGCCGAGGAGAACAGGCATTATTGGGTCCGGCACACCAGGAATGAACTTCGGTGACCTGACCGATAGCCCCGTCCTGAATCCATTCGCGCGTCAGACGTATCCCTTCGTCGCCGTGCCCTTGATGTCCCAGTTGCGTGACGATACCCGCCTGTTCCGCCGCTTTTCTCAATTTGCGCACCTCGGAAATCGTGCGCGCCAAAGGCTTTTCGATATAAATATGCTTTTTCCGCGCGATCACCGCCATGGCGACGATGGCGTGGGTGTGGTCAGGCGTTGAAATCACCACGGCATCATAATCCTTTTCCTGATCCAGCATTTTGCGGAAATCGATATAGACGCTGCAATCCGGATATCCTGCGGTGGCCGGATT
>RPQV01000499.1 GCA_003818595.1 Calditrichota bacterium | reverse complement strand
TTCCCGGCGTCCGATCGTCTGTGGA
Organism: Calditrichota bacterium; assembly: GCA_003818595.1. Classification (GTDB taxonomy): domain Bacteria; phylum Zhuqueibacterota; class Zhuqueibacteria; order Residuimicrobiales; family Krinioviventaceae; genus Fontimicrobium. The sequence goes on along the minus strand of RPQV01000499.1, from coordinate 3,716 downwards.
CGTCATTTTCATGATGTTGATTTTTCATTTTATCTGCGCCGAGTGTTGACGTTCTTTCCAACTGAATCTCCCAAAAGTCCCGGCAATCCCGACGCCGACAATGTAGGGGATTTGCACCAAAAACCACAGGGGAAAATATTTCATCAAATCCATGCGGTTAAAATAGATGGCGCTGCGATAGCTGATGACGGCCTCCAACAAAACTCGGGCGGCGATGCACCCCAGCATCGTGGTGAACTGTTCTCTAGTGATCAGTGCAGCGACAGGTCCGACTGCACAGGCTGCATTGAAGAGCAGCACCAGCAATAAATAGCCAAAGAAAATGGGATTCAGAAAGAGCTGGTAGGCGCCGTTCGATGCCCAGCGTTTGCGTTGATTGATCAGACTCCGCAGGGTGGGTTGCGGCTGTGAGACCGCGTAAGCCCGAGGATCGGCCGCAAAGACGATTCTGCAGTGCGTCATGCCCTTGACGAGTTGCATCAGCAGGACATCGTCTCCGGAGACGCGATGAGCCAATCGACGATATCCGCCGACCTGTTCAAACACCGATTTTCGATAGCCCATATTTTGGCCTGAAGCCGCGAGGGGGAGGCTCAGATTGGTCGATCCGGCGGCAACGCCCATCAAGGTCACAAAATCAAAGGCTTGAAGTCGTTCAATGCAGTTCTGTTGTTGACCTCTGGCGCCGAATTGAGAAAATCCGATGACAAAACCGACAGATTCCTCAAAATAGGAAACCATTGTTTTAATCCAATCGCTGCCGACATTGCAATCAGCGTCCGTTGCCAGAATGATGTCGCCGCTCGCCAGCTCCACGGCCTGTTGAATGGCATATTTTTTCGGACTGAATCGTGGTGGGGTGTCGGTGATTTTCAGCAGTTTGATAAAAGGATGGCTCATCGCCCAAGCCTCGACCACAGCCGCCGTGGCGTCGGTCGAGTGGTCGTCGGCCACGATCACTTCGTAGAGCGTCGGATCGTATGATTGATGGATCAGGTCGTTGAGGATGGTGCTGATGTTTTGCGCTTCATTGCGGGCGGCGATGACGACACTCACCCTGATGTTCGCTGTTCCGGTTCCTTTGCGGCGAATAAGCATGCCGATGAGGAAGAACAAAACCATGAGACCATAAAGCGTCGTCAATCCGACGGTGATGTCTGCCAGGATTCTCACAATGTCCGACTAGTTTATTTCAATCCAATCGATCAATACTTGGCCTTCATCAACATGCAGCTTGAGCTCATGTCGCCCTTTGGTGACGGTGAAGGGTCGGCTGTTGTTGTAAAAATAGCTTTGCAGACTGTAATTGCGGGAGAGCTGATGAATTTGACCATCAATTTCAGCCAGCAGGTTCGGATTGGCTGTTTGAGCTTTCACTTTGACGATCAACTTGACCACTTGATCGATGGTGCTGTTGATTTCGTAGGATGTCCATTCGTCGGCCTTTAGCTGGATGGCATAGGCGCTTTGATGATGGGATTCCCGGGTCGCGGATTCAGGTTCGATTTCATTGATGGGCACCGGTTCGCTGGTTCGATAAACAGCTGCATTTTTGTCCGGCTCAACGAGAGCGAATGATATCCCTTCACCGAGATGACCAAAATTTTCGGCTTCGATTCGGGCGGGTATGCGGCGGAATATGGCATTGACGACCGTGGGAAAGTAGACGCAATTTTCGAGCTTGATGTTCTCGATCAATTCCTGGAGAATGGCGGCGGCTTGATCCGATGTCGGTTTTTCCCCGCCCTGACCATATTTAACCAGAGCATCCCAGTTCTGTGGTTTCACGATCGAATAGGGTGTGTTTTCGGTATCCATTTTCTTCCACGGCCAGAACAGCCAGCCGATGTTATGATCCTCGTACAATTGAAAGGCTGCCCAGTACCAGTCGAGGGTATTCTCGCCGCTTTCGCCTTCCCACAGCGGAACGTTGTATTGGGTGCGAAACGAAAGATAAGGTTCGAGACTCTTGCTGTCCGGCGGAGTCCAATACTTGTGGAACTGATAGAGCAAATTGTCTGCAAACGGTTTTCCGAATATGCTGAAATCGTTCGCCCAGTGGGCGCCTTCCAGGGTGATGATATGGTTGGGATCGACCTGGCGTATTGCGGCAACCAGGCGTTGATAGAGGGGTTCCAGCAGGGGGAAGAGTTGTTGATATTCTTTCGGCAGCGGCTCGTTGAGCAGATCATAGGCGAGGACAATGGACTCCCGGCTATATCGTTTGGCAATTGCCGTCCATAGGGTCACCAGTCGATCCTGGGCAATGGGATCGGTGAACAATTCGGGAGCGTTATTGCGGCTGTCGTCGATGTTCGATCCTGTTTGTCCGCCCGGAGCTCCATGCATATCAAAGATCACATAGACTTGATGGATTTTGCACCATTCCACGAGGTTGTCGAGCAGTTGAAATCCCGATTTACTCAGCTCGCCGCTGTTTTCGTCCATCAACACGCGCCAATTGATGGCGGGGCGGACGGTGTTAAAGCCGAGGGCTTTGATGCGGGCGATATCGGCCTCGGTGATATAGAATTGTCGAAACCGGCGCCAGAATTCTTTTGCCTGAGTTTCGCCGATGAGGTCGCTGATCATTTTTTCGATCGTGCGGGGGCGATCCGGCCCCTCTTCGAAATTCCACATATATCCTTCGGGCAGCAGCCAATTCCCCAACCCGACGGCGCGTATTGAGAATCGTCGACCTTCATCATCGACGATCTCCTGTCCCCGAGTCTGTAATAAGGACGCAGCCGGCTTTTTCGGTGACGTGCAGGCGAGCATTCCCATAACGATGATCAAAAGGATGTAAATCAGTGTTCGTTTCATAACCAGCGACTCCGTTTAATGAATAGAACAATACGCATTTCAGCGATAAAAATCCAGAAAAGAAATTTGCAGCGATGCAGTATGATGATCGGGTTTTCATCATGGTGGATTTGAATTCCCAAGCTGTATTATTCATAATAAATAAGAATCAATAATCAGGTTAGGTCGATTTTAATCAAGTCAATACACGAATCATTTAAACCCTTCTTCATTTTTTCAATAATGCAATTATTTCATTGATTTTGTAAACCCGTGTTCGACAGTTGTAGGCACAAAAAGGTCGTCGAACCACAGATAAGTTCAATATTTTCGTTGTAAAAGTCATAGAAACCGCAAATTAGTGTAGGCACACAATTCATTAATAAATGCTTGACAATATAATATGATAGTTCTATATTGCAGGCATGTACATCAGAACTATTTCGCGAAAAAACAAAGACGGCTCTTCAGTCACTTATGTTCAGCTCGCACACAATGAGCGGCATTCCGAAAAAGGTTTTTCAGTCGCCAAAGTCATCTACAACTTCGGACGAATTGATGAACTCGATGTCGAACAGCTCAGGCGACTGGTCAAAAGCATTTCCCGTTTTCTGTCTCCGCAGGATGCACTTGAAGCAAAAGCGGCTGTCGATCACTCTTCCGGCGACATTCAATTCAAATCCTGCCGTTCTTTCGGAGGCATTTACCTGCTCGATGCTCTATGGCGGCAGCTCCGCCTGGAGAGTGTTATTGAAAAGGATATCGAACAGAGCAATTGCCGGACGCCCATAAGCAAAGCCGTTTTTGCCATGACCTCCAACCGCTGCCTGGCGCCGTCGAGCAAGCTTGCCGTCACTGAATGGGTTGAACGCGACGTATATATACCCGGTCTGCCGGTAATCGATATCCAAGTG
>RPQV01000498.1 GCA_003818595.1 Calditrichota bacterium | reverse complement strand
TAAAGCGAACTATTTGTTCGTGCTCCTCCTGTCCTTTACCTTTAATAGTGATCGGGGCGCCAAAATGAAATCTGACCACTTTTTTAGGGAAAATGCCGCCAAAATCTTTGAGCAGCTTACCTTGACCCCAGAAATCTGTTTTGAGCGCCACCGGGACAATCTGGACACCGGCGCGTCGAGCCAGCTTGATGCCGATGGTGTTGAACTTTTCCGGCTGAAATTCAGCAGTACGTGTGCGCTGCGGGAAAATAATGATGCTGATGCCCGCCTGTAGTTTTTCGACGCCTTTGCGCAGCACAGTCTCAAGATCCTCGCGCGGATTTTCACGGCCGACGACGATGGGATCCAGGGCGTGCATGACATGACGAAACACAGGATATTCGGTCAAACTCTTTTTCACCACAAATACGTGTTCGCCCTTGGGGTGAATCATGGCCGCAAAGATGAATGTCTCGAGCACACTCATGTGATTGGCGACAAAGACAAAAGGCCAACCGGACGCCGGCACCTGATCAAAACCGGTGATATGAATACGACCACCAACCTTTTCAACAGCGCGAAAAATGCCCACAGCATTTCGATAATACTGCTCGGTGGAAAGAGTACCCTTTTTCCCATTTTGGGAGGCGTTCAATACCTCCTTCAGCATTAAACGATAAAAAGCCGCACCCGGCAACAGCCGATTGCTCAACATGGTGCGTACTCTCGGTGTTTCATAATCCCCTTTGCAGATATTCAACAAATCAAGACGTTTATTCATGGCTTCCTGTACCTAAAATGATCTGAGAAAAATTATCGCTTTCCAGCGAGAATTGCAACATTTTTTAAGGGATTCTTGATATCCGTCGGTCAAGGCCGACCTTTCCACATCATCAGCGCAAAGGATCGGCAACTTTTCCGGTGCACCTTGCCGCCGATGTCAACAAAGGATCTCTTCGATGTTGCCATTGACGTCAAGCCCTGCATTTCGTCCGGTGTCAGCAATCAACAGTTCGCGCTCGTCATCCCGGCGACTGGTGAGTTCCATCTCGATTTTCGCACCCAATGATTCAGAAACCCTCGGCGTCATCGTCATCCCATAGGGTGCGTATAAAATTCCGCCGGTTGTGCGCTGTGTGCGCAACAGCAGTTCATGGTGACTATCGGCAACACCTAATTCGACCGTTTTCTCATCAATGCGGCAATAGAGGAGACGCGCGCCGGTATAGGTGGCGAAACGCAGCAAACGATGATCGCGCCAAACACCGATGATGAATCCACGAAAAGAACTGCCCAGCCAGGGAATATTGGCGACAGAGGCCATCACGGAAATGTTGGCGGCGGCAAAGTGATTGGACTGCATCCATATATAAGCGCTGGGGAAAGAACGTCCCCAATCTTTTTCGACATAGCCGCGTCCGCCGCTGAAATTGACAGGCTCTCCGTCAATCTGGAGGTCGCCACTAATCGTATGATCAAAGCTGAGCACGCCGTGATAGCACTCCATGAATGGCATAAAAGCATACCACCCCATGACACCTGGGGAGAAAAGACGAACAGGCCATGGCTGCCAAAGTCCCATATCAATATGGCCTTTGATCGTTCGTTTGGGGGACTCGATGTCGATGGTAAAACCATCATTGCGAAACCTATTCGGTCCCACACGGATATCGAAGGATTTTGTCGAGGCATGGAACTCCTCAATCGGATAAGCATGATAGCTGCAAAGATGCGTCTCGGCATCGAGGATCATGACAAACGCGTGTGAATCAGGCGCTTGTTTGCCGATGAAAACGCCTGGGATGAAGGCGAGGGTATGTGTTTCGGTGGAATCAACCAGTTTAAAAAACCATCCTTCAAAATAGGGTGTTGATTGATTCCGGCGCTGGAATAGTGCCGGCTGCCAAATTTTCGTCAGCTTGCTGATCAGTTCTTCCTCCTATTGTTTTTGAAAAAGATAATACACCTCGTTTTCAATATATTCCTCTCCCCTGCTGGTCTTTCGAAGATAATGATGGCTGTGGCGGTCACGAATTTCACTTGGTTTAAAATGTTCAGTCGTTTGAAGCATATTATATTGCTTATTTTGGTAACGAATAAAAGCGATAAGTGATAACTCGTGATCATCAAAGGCATCCAGAGCATCTTGTTGATGGTTATTGCTCAGGACAAGTCCGCCTTTTTTAACATAGCCCTTACAGGCTTTGATCACACCTCCGGCGAAAAGCGCCAAAAGTAGATCAAACCGTCGCCCCTCAAAGGATAAAGGCTGCATAAAACTCTGATTGATAAAATGAAATGTCGGATGCTGACGATAGATACGATGATATTCAACAAGATCGAACAACTCTTTTTGATGGTTAAAGAAATCCACGGCAGCCGGATCATGATCGACAAAACAGACATGGGGAAAGTAAAAAGCGGGGGTAACATGTATCGAGCATCCCGGGTAAAGCACTTCGACGGGTTTGAATTTTTGTTGAATGAGTTGAAACAGACCTCGCCGTTCAAAATCAATCCTAACGTATAGATTATTATATTTTTCTTTCACGTAACTGCTTTTCATGGCATTTCTTAGCTGACCTACAATATTAGAGACAAATCCGGCTATCGATGTCGCCGGAGAGCTGCATTTATACAAACTGGCCGGCGCACCAACCGGATGACCAAGCCCATTGCAGGTTATATCCTCCCAACCAACCGGTCACATCCAGCACTTCACCGATAAAGTAGAGCCCGGGATGCTGATAAGCCTCAAAGGTTTTTGAGGAAATCCCATGGCAATCAACGCCGCCGACCGTGACTTCGGCGGTGCGATAGCCTTCTGTGCCGCCGGGTTTGATTTGCCAGGACTGAAAACGCTGCGCGATTTCCTCAATTTGAGGTGTAGATATGCGGCGCAGGGATTGCTGATCGACAGGAGTATTTGCAAAAGCCTCAACCAGTCGCCTGGGCAGCAGTTGCGTCATGACCGATTGAACTTGCCGTTGCGGATGAGTTTGTCGCTGTTGCCGGAATATAGTCATTAGATCAATTCCCGGCAGTAAATTGATGGTGATTTCTTCGCCGGGCTGCCAATAGGAGGACGCTTGCAGAGCAACGGGGCCACTCAATCCTCGATGAGTGAAAAGAAGGTTTTCGCGAAAGCGACAGAGCGGAGTGGAAATCTCGGCGTTAATAGCGATGCCGGAAAGCGTTGACAGCAGAGCTTTTTCTTTCGGCTGTAAAGTAAACGGCACCAATCCCGCTCGAGGAGGAACCACATTGAGGCCAAACTGACCGGCTATTTGATAACCCAAAGATGAAGCGCCCAATTTCGGCATGGATAAGCCGCCCGTCGCAATCACCAGAGATCGGCAACCGTAAAGACCCCGGCTGGTATGGAGAACAAACTGATGCGGTGCTGAGGACTTGACCTGCTCAATTTGTGTATGCAGCTGAATGACTACACCGGCTTGTTTATTTTCCTTGAGCAGCGCATCGAGCAGCAACCGCGAATTGTCATCGCAAAAAAGCTGGCCATGATCTCGTTCGTGAAAATGTATGTGATGACTTGCCACCCAGTCGATAAAATCCTGCGGCGAAAAACGGCTGAGCGCGGATCTGCAAAAATCAGGATTTTGCGAAATATAGTGATCGGCAGAGATGAAACGATTGGTGAAATTGCATTGTCCCCCTCCCGAGACCAAAAGCTTTTGCCCCGCCTTTCCGGAATGATCGAGAACGAGCACCTGGTTATGTCTTCGCGCAGCATGGATGGCGCACATCAAT
>RPQV01000497.1 GCA_003818595.1 Calditrichota bacterium | reverse complement strand
TAAAATAACGGTCGGCGTAGTGAGTTGAAAAGTTAAGTCGATAAGGATTCAATTATGACAAATAAAGAACGTTTGGAGTTGGCCCAATGGGCTATGCGATATGCACTGAAAAAGGGGGCAAATCAGGCGGCTGTCTCTATTACCAATCAGCGCTCGGTTGAAGTCGCTTTTCGCGAAAAAAAGGTGGACAAACTCGCGGAATCGACACAGAATTCATTATCTTTGGATATTTATGCTGCTAACCGCTATTCGAGTCACAGCACCTGCGACTTGCGCCGAGACTCACTCGGCCCATTTATTGAAGAAGCGGTTTCCGCTACAAAATATCTGGCAGAGGACGAGTTTCGTTTGCTGCCGGATCCCCGATACTATCCCCAAAATCTCAAGCGTGACTTGATGCTGGCGGATGCGGAGTATCAAAAAGTGGAGACCCGCAATCGGGTGGAATTAGCAGCTGCCATTGAAGCTGCAGCCAGGGAATCGAGCGACAAGATCATTTCCGTGACCTCGAATTATTCCGACAGCTTTTTGGAATTCGTGCAGGTGCACAGCAACGGCTTTAGCGGACAGATCGATGAAACTTATTTTCAGCTGTCGGCAGAAGCCACGGTTAAAGATGAAAACGCCGGCAGACCTGATGATTATGCGTATGCTTACAGTCGCTTTTTCCACGAGTTGCCGGCGTCGCAAAAGATCGGCAAAGAAGTCGTTTACCGCGCTTGTGCAAAAATCGGGCAGAAAAAGATCGCTTCCGGCACTTTTGATGTGATTGTGGAAAACCGCGCGGCGGGAAATCTGCTGGGGATGCTCCAGGAACCGCTGAGCGCCCGCAGCCTGCAGCAAAAAACGTCCTATTTGGATGGCATGCTGGAGAAAAAAATCGCTTCTGAATTGCTCTCCGTAAAGGATGATCCCTTTATCGAAAAAGGGCTTGGCAGTCGTCTGTTCGATGGAGAAGGATTGGCGGCGACTCCGCGAGTCATCATCGAAAAGGGAATCCTCAAATCTTATTTCATCGATCATTATTATGGCCGTAAACTCAATATGGAACCCAACAGCGGTTCGACGTCGAACCTGATCTTTTCGCTTGGGGAGCATTCCCTCGAGGAAATGATCAAAGCCCTGCAGCGCGGCATTGTCATTACTGATTTCATCGGCGGAAATTCAAATGCCACCACGGGTGATTTTTCCTTCGGCATCATTGGGCAGTACGTTGTCGACGGTGAGATTGTTCATCCGATCAATGAGATGAACATCACCGGCAACGGCAAAGAGCTCTGGAATCAATTGGTCGAATTGGGAAATGATCCGTTTGTGTACTCTTCAAACCAACGTCCGAGTATGAGATTTGCCGGGGTGCAGCTCAGCGGGCTATAGAATTATCGATTGATCTGAAAGCCCATCGCTGATTCGGCGATGGGCTTTTTTTGTTTATTGTGATTGTAATTTATTTTGCCTATACTGCACAACATAATCGCTTAAACTGACATGTCAAGATGGAGGCACAGTTATGAAAAAATGTTTTTTGCGCGGTTTATGGGTGATGTTATTAATCGCGATGCAGTTGTTTTCCGTGGCGGATGGTGCTGAAACTTTCGAACAAAAAGCGGAACGCATGCAGTGGTGGACTGAGGCGCGTTTCGGCATGTTCATTCATTGGGGACTCTACGCCATGGCGGCTCGGCATGAATGGGTGAAAAATCATGAACGCATGAGCAATGAGCAGTATCAAAAGTATTTCGATCTATGGAATCCGGATTTGTACAATCCGAGCGAATGGGCTCGAGCTGCAAAAAATGCGGGCATGAAATATTTTGTCGTCACCAGCAAACATCATGAAGGATTCTGCCTGTGGGACAGCAAGTATACCGATTACAAGGCGACCAACACGCCGTGGGGCAAAGACCTTTTGAAACCAATGGTCGACGCGTTCCGCGCCGAGGGATTGAAGGTCGGCTTTTATTATTCTCTCATTGACTGGCATCATCCGGATTTCACTATCGACCGTATGCATCCGTTACGAGATAATCAGGCGGAACGCGCCAAAAATAAAGATCGCGACATGAACAAATATGCTGAGTATGTTTATCAGCAGGTGCAGGAATTGATGACCGAATTCGGCGCCATCGATTGTCTTTTTCTTGATTTTTCCTATCCGGGAACGGACGGCAAGGGACATAAGGATTGGCAGTCGGAGCGATTAGTGAAACGGATCCGCGAGCTGCAGCCGAATATCATTATCAATGATCGTGCGGATTTGCTCAATACAGATTATGGTTGGGATTTCAGCACGCCCGAGCAGTTTATGCCCCGCGCATGGGTGACCGTCAATGATAAAAATGTACCCTGGGAAACCTGCCAGACTTTTTCCGGATCGTGGGGATATCACCGTGATGAAGAGAGTTGGAAGAGTCCCCGTCAATTGGTGTCGATGCTGATCGAGACGGTCAGTAAAGGCGGTAATCTGCTGCTCAATGTAGGCCCCACTGCGCGCGGTACTTTTGACGAACGAGCTTGTTCACGATTGGCCTCTATGGGTGAATGGATGAAATATCACAGTCGTTCCATTTATGGCTGTACTGCGGCGCCGCAAGAATTTCAGGTACCGCAAAACTGTTTCCTGACATATAATCCACAATTAAACCGATTGTATATTCATATCATGGAATTGCCGTTCCAAGCGCTGCATCTCGATGGTTATCAGGGAAAGGTGAAATATGCCCAGTTGCTGAATGATGCCTCTGAAATTCACTTTGAGCGGCAAGCCTCTCATGCCGGCGGAGGATCGAAGAACGAAAATACGATCACTCTTCGCCTGCCGGTTAAACAGCCGAATGTGATTGTTCCGGTGGTTGAATTATTTCTTCAATAAAGCATGAATGTGACCACACAATCCGCTAAAACGATTCTGCGCCGACAGAAAAGAATTGATTCGTGGTTTATCTCTCGTTATGGCATGAACCTCTATCGAGGCTGTCTGCATAATTGTTCCTATTGTGACGGTCGCGCTGAAAAATATCAGGTGGATGGAGATTTCGGCAGGCAGGTCATGGTTAAGATCAATGCCGTTGAAGTTTTGACTAAAGAGATCGCCTCTCTGCGTAAACGCTCATCTTTAAAAGGAGGATTTATTTTTATCGGCGGGGGGGTGTGCGACAGCTATCAGCCGGCAGAAGGTGAATTTCAATTGACTCGTGGCGCGCTCGAACTCTTGCGTGAGAATAACCTTCCCGTTCATATGCTCACGAAATCCGTTTTGATCGAGCGCGATTTTGAATTGATTCGGGAAATAAATCAGCAAAAACGCGCTGTCGTCAGTATGAGTTTTTCCAGTACGGATGATGAGATCAGCTCAGTTTTTGAACCTGGCGCATCGCCGCCTTCTGCACGGCTGAAAACGCTGGAAAGATTCAAACAAGCCGGAGTGGCAGTCGGCATTTATCTGTTGCCGATCATCCCTTATATTACCGATTCAGACGTTCAGCTGCAGCGATCTTTTCAATCGTTTAAAGCCATCGGCGCCGAATGGGTGGTCTGTGGTGGAATGACCATGAAAGACGGACGACAGTTTGAATATTTTAATAATGTTCTTGCTGCCTATGATCCCTCGCTGTTGTCAGCGTATCAGAGCCTCTATCCTGGCGAGGCGTGGGGAAGTGCGACTGCTGCCTATACGCGTGCCTTGAACCGGAAGCTCGTTGAATTGGCTGCTCAATTTCAACTGCCGATGCGCATACCGCCCCGTCTATGG
>RPQV01000496.1 GCA_003818595.1 Calditrichota bacterium | reverse complement strand
TGCTTTCAAGCCTTCTACCACCATGGCATATTGACGGTCGTAGGGAACGCCATCCCGCTCATAACCAGTAAAAATCCGCACCATGGATGTCCCCAAATCGCGTGCCAGTTTGGCGACCTGTCCGACATACGCCGCCTGAATCTCGACAGTGGGAATTCCCGGCTTGTCGACGCCGGCGGTAAAATCAGTATATCCTGCCAGACCGACCAGCGTTAAACCCAATTGCTGAATTCGATCTCGCAGCTGCTTCCTCGATTCTTCAGTATAATCCAAAGGCGAGACATGCGGCCGCTTGGCGACGAGCATAACACCGTCAAATCCCAACTCTTTGGCTTTGACAAGAAATTGATCGACCGTTAACAGCGATTGACCACGCCATACCCCGGCATAACTCACCGAGTGCAGGCAGGTTTTCACCTTAAAATCATTGGGATTGCCGCTGGGCGGTAATTGCGCCGTCGCCCAGTGAGCGCATATCAAAACAACAAAAAACGTCTTGGCAGGACTGGTCATTCCTTTTCTCCTCTATAGTTTTGGACTGTTAGCCAGAATATTATTGGCAATTGGATCATCTCCATGAGAAGATGAATTTTTCGCGAATTTGAGCTTGAACCGCTCTTCTGCCACCTGCAGCAGCTCTTTTCTGGAGGGTATGTGATAGGTTTTTTTCCTGAGGGGGCCCAGCAAAGGAATTAATTTTTCCAATACCAATTCAGGTGATCGCATCAATTCACATTCCCAAACGATGATCACCTGCCATCCCATCGACTCTAGAATAGTTTTGACTTCTGCATCCCGCCGCTGGTTCTTTTCAAATTTTTGCAGCCATCTTTCTTGATGCGTGCCGGGTACTGTTGCACGACTGCACCCCGGGTGACGGTGCCAAAAACAGCCGTGGACAAAAATGACACTTCGCCGACGAGCAAGTATTACATCCGGACGACCGGGTAAATCACGGGTTTTCAAACGAAAACGATATCCCGCACGGTGGAGGAGCGAACGAAGAACATACTCCGGCTTGGTGTCGCAGGAACGTATCCGGCTCATATTCCATTGTCGTTTTTCCTCGGAGAGTGAATCAGTCATTCACTTTCCCTCCATCCAAAGAAGGTCCGATCTTTCTTTGCATTCGGCATCGACTTGTATTTGGGCACAATAAAGGATTCTGATCAATTGACTTTAGCGGTGATCCTTTGAATACGACTTTTAGCGTCATCGAATTCCGCCTGACTGCCAAAACCGATAGTCATCATGTCGACAGCGCCACTTTGGATCACATACTGCAGAGAACTTTCGCGCTGTTCCTCCAATTTGGTCTTACCGCCGCCGAATATCTTCATGCCGATCACTCCTTTTCCCAAGCTGCGCGCCCTTTTAAGCATCTCTACGACGGTCTCCGGCTCATAATCCATGTTGACGCCGCTGTTGTTGATCCGCGCCAAAAGGATCTCCGGCCAGTCGGATTCAATCGCTGCATTCAAGGCATAAACGGAATGAAACGATGCGCCATAACTGCGGATGACACCTTTAACTTTGAGTTCCGACAATTCATCCATGGTTTTACGATAGCGTGTCGTCCAATCGGGCTCTACCATACAATGCATCAGGATAATATCGATCATATCGACATTCAGCTCTTTGCGAAAACGATCAACAGCCGCCTGAGCAGTGGTGAAATCAGCCCAATCGCTGGGACGGTTCCAGATTTTGCTCAACAAGGTCACCTTTTCGCGAGGTATGTGCCGCAACGCCTCTTTTAAATAGGAATGTGAGCCATATGAATCTGCAGCATCAAAAAATCGAACGCCATTTTCATACACATGTTGAGCAAAATCCACAAAAGCGGACAGACCCAATCGTGTCTGTTTCGATTGTCTTTCGCTTCCGTTGGTGCCGGTGCCAAATGAAAGAAAACTGGTATTGATGCCGGTTTTTCCCAAGGTAACGGATTTAAACGCATTTTCAGCTGATGGCCGACTCCGCGCCCATGAAGGCGCCAGAACTGCGACTGATCCAGCACACACCGACTTGATGAAATCTCGCCGTTTCATTGCAATCATATTATTCCTCAATGGAAAAGTTCGCTCACAATTTGATTAACATAAAGTCTGAGCGATTCCTTTCATTTTATCACGCCTTCTCATCCGCGGCGTTCAAACAACGGTTTGATTCGGACTAATACATCATCGATTTGCGCAGTTGAGGTGAAACCAATGGTCATACAATCCACATTACCGCTATTGCAGACAAACTCGAGGGATTTTTGTCGTTGCTCATCATTCGCACATTCGCCGCAGCCGAACAACTTCATGCCGATGATACCGATACCGCGTTGATGCGCGCGCTCAAGTACCGCCATTACCTCGGCCGGTGAGGCGTCCATGGCCGGACCATAGGCATTGATGCGGGCAAGGATGACCTCAACCCAGTCCGATTCAGCTGCCGCTTTGAGGGCGCCAAAATCATGGCACGAAACCCCAAATGATTTAATCACTCCCTTCTGTTTGAGTTCACTCAGCGCATCGCAGTGGTCTCGATATTTTTCCGTCCAATCGACGTCTGTCATACAATGAAGGAGTACGATATCGATCATATCCGTGTTCATCTCCCGCCGAAAACGATCAACCGTCTTATTGATGCCGTTAAACGGCTGACCAGGCAGGTCTCGATTCCAGATCTTGGTCATCAAAGTCAATTTTTCGCGCGGGAGCATTCGCAAGGCCTCGGCGATAAAAAGATGCGAGCCGTAGATATCCGCTCCTTCGACAAATCGGACGCCTCGGTCGTACGCATGTTGAACCAATTCCAAAAATCCTCTTTTACCCAGCCGCACTTGATCTGAACTCTCATCCCAGCCGTTGGAACCTGTTCCCAAAGCGAGGTGCGTCACCTGGACATTCGCTTTTCCCAGCTGGATCGGGCCGAGCCAAGATGGTATCGGGGTGACATCGGCTTTGGCATCCATCAGCCGAAAAGCCAAAACAGCAGTCACCGTGCTCGTTGTTTGCTTGATAAATTTTCGTCGCGATATTTTTTCCATAGCTTACTCATTTCACCCATTTTTTATTGGCATTTATTTTACTGAATAACTATAATCAATCTATCGATTCTTTGCAATAAAAATCAGTATATTGGAATGTTTCAGTTTATTTATCCATGCATATTATGATTCATTTTAAAAAGAACAACGTACACCATCGCCCTCCCAATCCCTCAATAGTGCAGTGTGGATTGGCCGTTTTGAGCTGCTTGTTATGGGTCAACGTATGCTTGAGTGACTCATACAGCGCTACCGGGATATTAATGGGAAAAATCACCGACAGCGATCATTTTTCATTACCCGGCGCCAATATTATGCTTCCCGAAATAAATACAGGCACAGCTTCAGATCAAAATGGAAACTATCGATTAAACTCTTTGCCGCAGGGCGAATACACAATCAAAGTTATGTATATCGGTTACCTCCAGCAAACATTCAAAGTACATGTCATCGCGAAGCAAACAACCGTATTGAATGTGGTGCTGGAATCAGGAATCCTCGAAATGGATGCCGTAACCGTCGTCGGCGAAAGATTAAAAGGTCAGGCTAAAGCACTGAATCAACAAAAAGCAAACTTTAACATCAGTAATATCATTTCGGCAGAACAAATTGGCAGATTCCCTGACCAAAATATCGGCGATGCGCTGAAAAGGATTCCTGGTTTTTCAGTGAATTATAATGAAGGAGAAGCGCGGTACGCCAATGTTCGCGGCACCG
>RPQV01000495.1 GCA_003818595.1 Calditrichota bacterium | reverse complement strand
TAGAATGTTCCTTTTGAATCACCCAGGAGCAATTCGATTTTATCGGCAACGGTTTTATTCTGCTGCAGCGCAAACGCCATTCCGCGCAGGAATTCATTGGCCTCGCTTGCGTACAATCCGGTCACCGGCAATATGACGCCAATGCGGATGTCCGATGAAGGATTCTGGGCGACCTGTTCTTCCAGTTTATCCGCAATGACTTTGTAACGTTGTTCCGGAGAGGTGGTGCGAAATTCCTTGAGCAGTGCCAGCGCTTTGTCAGTATGCCCTTCTTTATGCAGCAGTTGCGCCTGCCAGATGGTGAGGATCGGTTTGGCTTGAACCCAGGCGCGGCTTTTCTGCAGATATTCAATCTGTTTCACCTGAATTCCCAAATTCAGCAGTTCGGTCGCCGTTGCTTCGCACTGATTGCGAAATGTTGGTTGCTGTGCGAATTCAACGGCGCGGGTGAATTCATCCAATGCGGCAAAATAATCCTTTTGATCATAATAAATGGAAGCTTTCAGGTGATGCGCAAAGGAGGCGTAACGGCTCGTCGGGTATTCAGCCAGCAGTTTGTCCGCATAAAGAACCGCATTGTCATTGTCATGGAGGGCGAAAAAGGTTTTTGACAGCATGAACAGGGCGGAGGAACGTTTGGGATTATTTTGTTCGTCGGCTGCGAGGCTGAGGAAATGAATTTTGGCCTGTTCATAATCTCCATTGCGATAAAGGATCAGCGCGCGATTAAAGGCCTCGGCTGATTGTGGCCAAGCCGGCAATGTATAAAGGCAAAATAACACAACCCACCCGATGCGAAAGAAAAATGGTCGACTCACAGTTTTTCTCCTGATCTGATTCATTCGACAGTAACACTTTTTGCGAGATTTCGAGGCTGATCCACGTCGCAGCCGCGTTTAACGGCAATGTGATAGGCCAACAGTTGCAGGGGAATGATGGTGACCAGAGGATTGAGGCACTCGATGGTCGCCGGTACGTAGATCACGCGATCGACTCGTTTGCTGATTTCTTCATCGCCTTCGGTGGCAATGGCGATCACGCGGCCCTGTCGGGCGCGCACCTCTTCGATGTTGCTCATGACCTTGTCATAGATCGAATCACGTGTGGCAATGAACACCACCGGCATGTTTCGATCAATGAGGGCGATGGGGCCATGCTTCATTTCCGCAGCCGGATAGCCTTCGGCGTGAATATACGAAATCTCTTTCAGTTTCAGCGCGCCTTCCAGAGCGACGGGAAAATTATATCCTCTGCCCAGGTAAAGGAAATTAGGCACCTGATAAAATTCTTCGGCGATGGTGCGGATATCATCACTTAATGCCAATGCTTTTTCCACTTGATGAGGAAGTTCATGCAGAGCCTTGGCGAATTCTCGGCCGCGGGAATGGGACATGTTCCGCATTCTGGCCAATAACAGCGTCATCAATGACAGAACAACCACCTGGGAGGTGAACGCTTTGGTGGAAGCGACGCCGATTTCAGGGCCGGCGTGAAGATAGACGCCTGCGTCGGTTTCGCGCGCGATGGTCGACCCGACGACATTGCAGATGCCGAACACTTTGCTTCCTTTGCGGCGCGCTTCACGAATCGCGGCCAGCGTGTCCGCAGTCTCACCCGACTGGCTGATCGCGATCACCACGGAAGAAGGTCCCAATATGGGATTGCGATAGCGAAATTCAGAGGCATATTCGACCTCGACCGGGATGCCCACATATTCTTCGATCATATATTCGCCGATGAGGGCTGCGTGCCAGGAGGTGCCGCAGGCGGTGATGACGACGCGATTGGCGTTGAGCAGTGATCCGAGTTCATACTGAATGCCGCCGAGTTTGGCGGAACCTTCGTCGAGCAGCAGACGCCCGCGCATGGTGTCCATGATGGTTTGCGGCTGTTCACTGATCTCTTTAAGCATGAAATGGGGATAGCCGTCTTTTTCAATGGCGGAAAGATTGGTATCGATACATTCAACCTGCGGCTGGACCGATTGATTATCAATGGTTTTGATGGTGACATTATCGCGGGTGATCAGCGCAATTTCGCCGTCTTCGAGATAGGTGACTTCGGTGGTATGGCCGACGAGCGGCGCCGCATCCGACGCAATATAGTATTCGCCGCGGCCATGACCGATGACCAGCGGGCTGCCTTTTCGGGCGGCGATGATCTGATCCGGCGCGTCCGCATTGAGAACCGCGATGCCGTAGGTTCCTTCGACGCGGGCGAGGCTCCGGCGCACCGCTTCAAAAAAGCTGCATTTGCCGGCGAGCGCCTGTGCAAAGAGATGAGCCAAGGTCTCAGAGTCGGTTTCGCTGACGAACAGACAGCCGTTTGCCTGGAGTTCCTGCTTCAATTGCAGGTAATTCTCGATGATCCCATTATGGACGACGGCGATTTTGCCGTCACCGCCGACGTGCGGATGGGCGTTGACATGGGAAGGTTGTCCGTGCGTGGCCCAGCGCGTATGGGCGATGCCGACGGTCGAGGCGAGCATTTGCTCATTAAGGCAACTCTCGAGATTTTTTATTTTGCCGACCTGTTTTTCAACCTGAAGACGACCATCGACCCGAACGGCCAAACCCGCGGAATCATACCCGCGATATTCCAGTCGTTTCAATCCATTCATCAGAATGGGAAGCGCCTTTTGCTGACCAATATAACCGACAATGCCGCACATACCTCACCTCACCTTTTATTCCCATTCAATGGTACTGGGTGGTTTTGAACTGATGTCATAGACAACCCGATTGACACCCTTGACCTCATTAATGATGCGGTTGGACACCGCAGCGAGAACCGCGTTGGGAATATGCGCCCAATCTGCGGTCATGCCGTCCAGGCTCGTCACCGCCCGCAACGCCACGACATTTTCATAGGTTCTTTCATCGCCCATGACGCCGACCGTTTGTACGGGCAGGAGAACGGCGAAAGCCTGCCAAATTTTATCATATAACTGATGTGAGCGCAACTCTTCGATGAAAATGTGATCCGCCGGTCTGAGGATGGCCAGTCGTTCCTCGGTAATGGCGCCAAGCACGCGCACCGCCAATCCGGGACCGGGGAAAGGATGACGTCCGAGGATTTCCAGCGGCACTCCAATATCCTTGCCGACGCGCCGCACTTCATCTTTAAAAAGTTCGCGCAGCGGTTCGATCAGGATTAATCCCATCTCTTCCGGCAGCCCGCCCACGTTGTGGTGCGATTTGATGGTCGCAGAGGGTCCGCGCACGGAAACACTCTCAATGACATCGGGATAGAGCGTACCCTGCACCAGATAATCGATGTGTCCGATGTCTGCGGCTTCTTTTTCGAATACGCGAATAAATTCTTCACCGATGATTTTTCGTTTTTTCTCCGGATCGACGACGTTTTCGAGTCGTGACAAGAACCGTTTCGACGCATCCACAAAGCGAAAATCAAAAAAAGCATTCTCAAAGAAACGGCAGACCTGTGCCGCTTCATTCAGTCGCTGCAGGCCGGTGTCGACAAAGACGCAGGTCAGCTGTCGTCCGACGGCTCTGCCGACGAGATAGGCGGCGACCGTTGAATCAACGCCGCCGCTCAATGCGCAAAGGACGCGTTTCGAGCCGACTTGATCGCGAATTCGGGAAACCGTGGCATCAATGAACGATTCAGAGTCCCAGTCTCCCCGGCACGAGCAGACGCGGAAGATGAAATTGGCAAGAATCTCTTTGCCGAACGGGGTGTGCACGACTTCGGGATGGAATTGGATGCCGAAAATCGATTGATGGGCATGTTTAAGAG
>RPQV01000494.1 GCA_003818595.1 Calditrichota bacterium | reverse complement strand
TTAATATCTTTCTAATTTTTTAGTTCCGGTTTATCCGGGTTGGGTTGTTACATCCTCTTTTCACTTAAATAAGGTAATAAGGTTAATGATTTTTTGAATTCTGTTCTACTATGGTTGAAAAAGCGAAAAAAAGGTTTTGAATCCGCCACTTTGTCAATAAATGACTTTTAAATTTCGCTCTTTGAAGATTGATGAAAACAGAATTGAGGTTTTAAAACCTTCTCCAGAAACATCTTCTTGAGGGACGGGTTTTTCTCAAGGATCTTTCGGCGGGGAACCCTGACGGTAACAATACGTCGGAGCAGTATGTGCGGTAAAGGTTGTCATGGCGGTGATTCTGCCGCTATTAAGGACTGTTTTGTAATTTGACATGTCTTAACCTTATTTTGGCTTTGTTCACCTCAGTAGTAAAAAGATATCTTACTATTCTTACCTTATTCTTCTGCAGTGTTTCCTGGTAATGTTTTATAAAACGGTTGCTGCTCTCTGCTACAATGGAAGCCAGTTGCTCTTCCGATATTTCCGGCGATCTTGACACCAAAAAATGTACATGCTCAGGATTTGCATAAATCGCATATAATTTGCATGAATTATTGTTAACTATTCCAGTGATGTATTTTTCTATTCTGATGCGGTTATTTTCGGGAATGAGCATCTGCCGACCAAATGTGGTAAATATGAAATGAGTGTATAGGAATTTGAATGCAACGCCTTTCGGTGGTTTTTATGACTATATCGAAAGATTCGAAAAATCGCCAGGATCGCAAATGAATCTGTTCGACCAGGATATCTATCACTATCGCGTCGTCGTCAAAGAAATTGTAAGTTGGGAAATCGTCCTCTATTTCAATAAAATGTCGGTTGAATGTCGATTTATTTTTGACTTGGCTTTTAACACAGAATCCGGGAATTTGATTGTGCGATGGAATATGTTGTACTTGAATGTTGTTACAGTCACTCCGAATAAATCTGAGTGTCAATGAATCTATTTTCAAGGAGAATATACAATGTCATATGAATGGAAAACAGCACCGCGGCCCTATAGTGATGAAGAAGCCAAGTCACTGCTCAAACCGGTCATGAGCCCGGAAACCACCGACTGGCATTATAATAAACATCATAAAGGTTATGTCGTCGCCCTGAATACCATTGAAAAAGCGCTGGAGACGGCGGACCGTTCCAAGGCCAATGGCA
This sequence comes from Calditrichota bacterium, assembly GCA_003818595.1. Lineage (GTDB taxonomy): Bacteria > Zhuqueibacterota > Zhuqueibacteria > Residuimicrobiales > Krinioviventaceae > Fontimicrobium. The sequence continues at coordinate 2,567 of RPQV01000494.1, read as the reverse complement.
ATTATAGCGAAATCGGCGAATTGAAGCGCCGGTTGACCTGGAATCATTCAGGCGCCTTGTTGCACGATCTTTATTGGCAGGTATTGGGCGGCGATGGCGACCCCAAGAAAGGTGCGCAAGTCCTGCAGGCCATCGAGAAAGAGTGGGGATCATTTGACGCCTGGAAGGAAGATTTTAAAGCGACGACGATATCGGCAAAATTGAGCGGCTGGGGATTACTGGTTTTCGACGCGCTCTATTCGCGCCGTCTGCTCAACGTGTTGGTCGATGAACATCAATACGGCGCCATTTGGGGCGGAATCCCGTTGATCGCCTGCGATGTTTTTGAACATGCCTATTATCACAAGGATGGTCCCGGACGCGTTGATTATATCAATAATTTTGTCAACAATCTTCATTGGGGACGCATCAATGACCGGTTTGTTAACCTGGTCAAATAAATCCGGCTATATGAACGCCCAATCAATGAATGTGATTGGGCGTTTTCTTTCAATTTCGTCATCCCGCGCTTTGTTTAATTCCGATTTCCCATTCGAAATCATGATTATTTTTCTGTGGTCTCTGTGTCTCCGTGCGAGGGCAATTTCAGCCATCCGATTTCTCAATATCAAGGCGCAATCAAGTACGCCGATAAAATACCAAAACCCTCCTTTGCGCCTCTTTGCGGCTTGGCGTGAATCGCCAAATTGTCCTGTGCCTCGATCATTTGCTGTCTTTTTTTATCCACGACATTATTATTAAAAAAGTGGTAGATTTTCTCCAATAAATTTTGCAACTTGATTGAAAACGAATTTAATTGGAGGTGAAGATCATGCCGATCCAGGAGAGACTGTTCGGTCAGATAGACGGGAAACCGGTTGTGCTGTACACGTTATCTAATTCCAACGGAATGTCAGCCGAAATCACAAACTATGGCGGCATTGTTGTCGCGTTTCGTATGCCCGATCGGGAAGGGCATGTTAAAAATATTTGCCTGGGATTCGATACACCGGCAGAATATGAAAAGGGACATCCCTATTTCGGCTGCATCGTCGGTCGTTTCGCCAACCGCATTCGCAACGGACGCTTCTCCATGAACGGGAAGGAATACACGTTGCCGAAGAATCTGGGTGAACATCACCTGCATGGCGGCATTTCGGGATTCGATAAAAAAATCTGGAACGCCGAGTCTTTTTCTTCGTCGGAAGCCTGCGGTCTGGTGCTCAAGTACAGGAGCGAGGACGGCGAAGAGGGTTACCCCGGCGCCCTGGATGTCACCGTTGTCTACAGCCTCAATGAGGAAAATGAACTGACGATCAATTACATGGCGGAAACCGATGCGCCCACACCGGTTAATTTGACCAATCACGCCTATTGGAATTTCGCCGGCGCCGGTTCGGGCAAAATTTACGATCATCTGCTGCAGCTCTTTTGCGGCCGCTATCTGATTGTGGATCAGGATCTGGTGCCGACAGGTGATATCGCCCAGGTGGCCAATACGCCGGTCGATTTCAGAACCGCCAAAGCCATCGGCAAGGACATTCGCGCTGCCAATGGATATGATCATTGCTTTATCCTTGACGAGAGCAATGAAACAGAACCGGCAAAAGCCGCCTGGGTTTTTGATCCCTCCAGCGGACGAGGCATGGAAGTATTCACCACCAAGCCGGGTATTCAGTTTTATTCGGGCAATTTTCTCGACGGCATCAAAGGCGCGGAAGGCGTCTATGGCCAACATGATGCGTTCTGTCTGGAGACGCAATTTCTGCCCGACTCGATGAATCATCCGAACTTTCCCGCAGCGATATTGTCGCCGGGAGAACTGTATCATCATGTGACCATTCATCGCTTTTTTATCAAATAATTCAGAACCAAGTGGCGGCGGGGGCAACCCATGTTCGCTGGAGAGCCTATTTCTGGAGATTAAAATGGAAAAAAATGAATCATTTGTCGTCGGCATTGACTATGGGACCGATTCGGTGCGGACCATCATCGTCGACGCTGCCGATGGTCGTGAAGTCGCTTCAGAGGTTTTTTATTATCCGCGCTGGAAAGCCGGTCGTTATTGCAATGCGGTTCAAAACCAGTTCCGTCAGCACCCGCTGGATTATATTGAGGGCCTCGAAACCACAATTAAAGGTGCGCTGGCCAAAGCGCCTGCCGGCGTTGCCGAGCGCGTCAGAGGAATTTCCGTCGACACCACCGGTTCCACGCCCTGTGCCGTCGATCGTTCGGGAAATCCCCTCGCGCTGACCCCAGGATTTGAGGAAAATCCCAACGCCATGTTTGTTCTGTGGAAAGATCATACCGCGATAGCCGAGGCGGAAGAGATCAACCGCAAGGCGAAACAGTGGGGAGGAGAAGATTATTGTAAGTTTTCCGGCGGGGTCTATTCGTCAGAATGGTTTTGGTCAAAAATTCTGCATGTACTGCGAGCCGACGATCAAGTTCGTCAGGCCGCTTTTTCATGGGTCGAACATTGCGATTGGATTCCCGCGCTGCTTACCGGAGAGACGAATCCTCTGGTGATCAAACGCAGCCGCACAGCTGCCGGTCACAAGGCGATGTGGCATGCCTCCTGGAACGGT
>RPQV01000493.1 GCA_003818595.1 Calditrichota bacterium | reverse complement strand
GATTTTTTATCATTTCAGCGCACCAACAGCATCTTGCGCGTCTGCGAAAAATCGGCTGTTTGCAGACGATAAAAATAGAGACCGCTGGGAAACTCTCCCGCATGCCACATATAGCTGTGGTTTCCCGCCGCTAAAACTTCTGATACGACAATCGCCACTGTTTGTCCCAAGGCATTCAACACCTCCAAAGCGACGAAATCTTTTTTCAGCAGCGAAAATTCGATGGTGGTGGCGGGATTAAAAGGATTAGGGTAATTTTGTCGTAAACTGCAGCGTGAAGGCGTAAGCGAGTTGTGTTCTTCTGTAGCTACTTCTGGATAAAAATTGTACGGCACGGTCGAGGGATGATCTGTTTTTAAAAACATGAAATCAATGTTGCCTCGGCTTTTCTCCTGCATATTGTCATCCCACCATGTTCCGGCCCTGGTATCCGTCATATAGAGCACATTCATCATGCCGGCTTCGTTCCAGGTTGACATGTAGGGATAGCGGTCATCACGGTCGGGCGTGCTGGTCAGATTGATCGGTTCACCCCAGGTGAGACCGCTATCCGCCGAAGAGACGGCCCAGATATCGCCATAGGCAAAGCCGGTGACGGGATCGGCATTGGTGGCATCGCCCGAGAAGCCGGTGAAAGCGATGGTTAAAATCCCGTTTTCATCCATGCCGATACTGGGATTACAGATGGGGTCGTGATCTTTGCCCGACCTGAAACCACTTCCTTGATAGCCGCCGGCGCCTTTTGCTTTACCAAAATGCAGCGAATCCCATCGCACTGCCGTTGTCGGAATACCATCGTTGTTATTTTTCGACCAGTGCACTATTTTGAGATCCTCAAAGTTCCAATAGAGCTCAGGCTGAAGCGTCGTTTCGACCCAAACAAGATGCAAATCTTCGCCAACGTAAAGGGCGCTGATGCCCGTTTGACACACGTGGATTGTCCCTGTCGGCTCAAGCATCCAATTTGTGATACTCATCGGCGGCCCGAAAGAAATGCCGCCGTCAACGGATTCACGCATAATGATATTGCCCTCGCCAAAATCATAATCAAGATAATCCGTCGTCCACGAGCCATACCACTCGTCGATACAATAGCCGAAATTAAAGAGCACGATGGCCACCTTGCCGCCGGCGCTCCTGGCTATCGTGCCAGATGATTCACCTTTGACACCGGGAAATGGAATCTGATTTTCAGGAAATGCAAATGTCTTGGTAACGGGATTATAGGTATTCCAGCTATTTTCATATCGTTCGGACCAGTTTTCCCAGTAATCTGATCCCCAAAACACAAAATGCGTATCAGAAGGCACGGCAATGCGCGGCCAGATGCATTCGAATGGCAGCTCGGGGGCATCGACTTGGGCAAAATGACCTGCTCCCGCTGAAGAATCAACATTGATAAGAGTGAAGCCAGAGTATTCATCTTCATCTAACCATTCTTGAGAAACTATAACCGCTCGCCCATCGCTCGTGATATCCATGGAGGGAAAATTGGCAAGCACGCTTTCCACCCGAACCGGTCTGGTGAAGGTCTTGCCGTTATCCGAGCTAAAGGCGTAAAATGAGCCGAGGCCTATCAGCTTGGTCTGCCGCCAGTCATTGCCAAAATAAACGGCATGCACCGTGCCGTCTGGCAGCACCCACAGATGGCGCTCGTCGCCGCCATTCGACTGATAGTCTTTGTTAGGATATGTGACACCCTGAACGATTGAGACGCCGGGGGATTGTGAGACATTGTCTGTTTTTGTCGCTTTTATGTTATTATCGGCAGACTCTGTTGTCCCTGAGCATCGATGTAGCGATAGTGAGCGTTGCGGCGAATCCGCATAGAGCGGAATCATAAAAAGAAAGACAGAAACGCTGATCAATAGAATTCTTGTCATCATGATGTTTTCCTCCTGGTTAGGTTGGCGCATCAATCAAGTATGAAATTGATTCATTAACAAGCTAAGCGATTTGATGAACAATGTCTATCGCCGGCATTCCATAATTGAGCGTTGTTGTTCCATTTTGGAAAACGAGGAGAGTATTATGAGGATTTTCCGCGGGCATCAGCTTGGCGGACAAAATCGGAGGGTGACATCCCGAACTGCCTGCGGAAAGCCTTGGCAAAATGAGCCGGACTGTTAAAGCCGACCTGATAACTCACTTGGGTGATATTGTCTGCGCGGCTCTTCAGCAGACTCGCGGCATGCTGCAGCCTTAAAAAGCGAATGTACAGATGCGGAGAAAAATCAGTGAGCGCTTTGATTTTTCGATATAGCTGTGTTTTACCGAATCCGACTTGACGTGCAAAAATGTCGATGGTGAAATCAGAATCTGTCATATGGCTGTTGATGATCTCCTTAGCGCGCTTGAGAAATTTATCGTCCATAGAGGTTATATCCATTTCTGACTCTTGCTGACCGAGACGAAATCGCTGTCTCAATTTACGTCTCAGCTCGATCAAGTTGGCTACCCGAGCTTTCAACTCGCGCTCATCAAAAGGTTTGATGATATAATCATCAGCCCCGGTCTCAAGGCCTTCGACCTTGCTCTCTATCGAAGCGCGTGCGGTCAGCAGGATGATCGGGATATGACTGGTACGCTCATCGGTTTTTAAAATCCTGCACAGTTCAAATCCATCACATCCGGGCATCATCACGTCACTGATGATGAGATCAGGGATCATTTTTAGCGCCAGTTCAATCCCCTGGCGCCCATCGGCCGCGTCTTTGATCTGATATGCAGGCTGCAACACCTCGCGCATAAAAGCACGCAGATCAGCATTGTCTTCAACGATGAGAAGCCGAGGCGCCGATCTGTCCGCCATGGTTGCCGGCTGGGGTGAAACATCTTTTAAGATAGTAGATTCTGCCGACATTAAATCGACCTCGGGTTGTGCCGTTGCGGCAATGTCTTCCGCTGCAATTTCATCTGCGGTGAGATGTTCTTTTCCCAAGGGCAAAAGAACCGTAAACGTCGATCCGAGATCGGAACTGACCACGGATATTTTGCCTCTATGCAGTTCCACCAGCTCTTTGGTCAGAGCCAGCCCAATCCCCGTTCCTTCATGTTGACGGGTTTTTGAATCATCAACCTGGTAAAAGCGGTCAAATACCCGCTCGAGTTGATCTTGCGCTATTCCCGGACCGCTGTCTGAAACGGTAATCTGCACGTACTCTTGATCACGTTCTCTAACATTTACGATAACTGTTCCACCATCGGGTGTAAATTTCAAAGCGTTGGCGACGAGATTATAAATGATGTTTTCGATTTTTTCTCGGTCGACATAAATGAGGATGCCCTTTTTTTCGGCACTAAACTGCAAATTTATCCCTTTCAACTTTGCCTGAGATTCGAACAATTGCACAAACCGATTCACCAAATCGACAATGTTTTCCACTCGCGCCTGCAGCTTCATCCGCCCGGCCTCCAGCTTGGACAGATCCAGCAATTGATTAATGAGCCGAAGCAGACGCCGGGCATTGCGCTGCATGATATTCAGATCATGTTGTGATGCCATATCTTGGTGGCGGGACAACATTTTTTCAATTGGGCCAAGTATTAAGGTGATTGGCGTACGAAATTCATGCGAGATATTGGCAAAAAAGCGCGATTTCATGGCGTCAACTTCTATTAACTTTTGCGCTTCAAATTGCTGCATTTCCACTTGGTGGCGCCATCTGATTCGCTTTACCTGGGTATTCCATGCGGTTAAAGCGAGAGCGATAAAAAGCAACAGGTACATCGCTCTGGCCCACCATGTTCCCCACCACGGCGGT
>RPQV01000492.1 GCA_003818595.1 Calditrichota bacterium | reverse complement strand
CGGCAAGGTTTCAGCCGCCTGGCAGACTCTGTTTGACAAACTCCTGAATATGTATCAACCGCTTTTGCGCACGGCATTGCGCCTGCCGGTGGTTTCGATCTCTGCGGCGATCATTATCCTGGTGGTTACTGTACGTCTGGTTTCCCCATTGCTGGATGTGCAAATGCTTCCCTCAACAAATGAGGGTGAATTCCGCATGGACATCACGCTCCAGGAAGGGACGCGTTTGCAGATTACTGATGCCCAAGTGCAAAAGATCGAGAGTTATCTGATGTCGCAACCGGAGTTCGAACAGCCTATGCCATTGTCGGACTCTCGGCAACACTCGGCGACGCAAAAACCAATCTGGCGAATATCTCCGTCAAGGTGAAGCCGGAACATGTTTCGCAGCTGCCTTTATTGATGGAGCGGGTGCGACTGCATTGGTCGAACATACCCGGAGGCCGAGTGGTCATCAAACAGGTTACGGCGACCGAAGGAATGCAGAGCGAACCAGTCAATGTGCGCATTATCGGAGACGATTTGGAAACGCTGCAGAATCTGGCGCAGGCCGCCATGAAACAAATCCGTCATTTGTCGGGTATTGTAAATTTGAACAGCACATTAGAGGAGATACTGCCCGAATTCAGCATACGAATCCTCAATCAAAATGCCGCTGAACTCGGCATTCCGGCAGCAGCCATTACCTCTACCTTGGGCCAAGCGATTCAAGGGCTCGATGTCACCACACTGAGCACGCACGGTCGCGAGTACGATGTAACGGTCAAAATTGATGGGAAGCAGATAAAAAACATTGATGAACTGTTGAATTTGCCGGTTGTCAGCACAAATGGAACAGTATATCCCCTGCGGGCTGTAATCGATATCAGTTTTGACCGCAGCGCCAGTGATATTCGCCGATTCGATCAGCAGCGCGTCGTCATCATCACAGCAGATGTGGTCGGCGCTTCACAACAGTCGGTCAGAAATCAGGTCAAAACGATCATGAGCAGTCAGCCCTTACCTCCAGACTATTATATCGCCTTTGGCGGCCAATCCCGCGGTATCGCGGATTCCTTCCGCAGCCTGTTAATCGCTCTGGTTACTGCAATTTTTTTAGTCTACGTGGTGATGGGCGCCCAGTTCAATTCATTCGGCCAGCCGCTCATTATTACGGTCACAATCCCGCTTGCCTTGATCGGTGTCTACCTGGGATTGCTCATCTTTGGCGCTTCGTTGAGCATGAATGCTCTATTGGGCATGATTATGCTCGTCGGCATTGTTGTCAATAACGGCATTTTGTTGGTCGATTTCATCAACCAATATCGGCTTCAGGGAATGGTCAAGCTTGAGGCTGTTATTCAGGCGGGTGTCACTCGTTTGCGGCCGATCCTCATTACTTCGTTGACGACGATTTTCGGCATGTTGCCCATCGCGCTGGGATTGGGGCAGGGCGGCGAAGCGCTGCAACCCCTCGGCGCCGTCGTCGCCGGAGGATTGTTCACATCAACCGTACTGACACTTGTGGTGATTCCTTGCGTTTATGTGCTTTTCACGCCAGGCCCCAAACGGCTCAATCCCTCTCAACATATTCGTGAGTGAGGATAATAGACAAATTTGGGAGTAAAATATGTTCAATTATATAATTCAAATCAGTCTCGCATTAATGCCGCCAATTGCCGGATTTCTGCTGTTCTGGTGGTCCTCCATTCCACTTTTGCCGGAAAAAGCGATACCATACGCCGCATTATCAGGATTGGCGTTGGGAATTACGATCGATATTATTTTTCTGAAGCGATGGAACAAAAAGGCCTATTATTTCCATCCGTTGATCTGGATGGGCATTTACATTTTTTACTCAATCGGAGTGTTCGGTTTTTTTATGGGCTTCCCGCTGTTTAATGCCTTGCTCGCCGTGCCCGCCGGACTCATCACGGCTGATCGTCTGCTGCAAGACATGGCAAACACTCAAGTCCTTCAGACAACAATCCGTAAAACAGCAACATTCACATCCGCCGTGCTGCTTTTTTTCTGCGTCGTCTCCGCTGTCATCTTTTTTATCGATCCCTATGTCCGACAGGAATTGAGTCATCTGCTTGGCTTAAAAACCGTCCCTTCGGATCTTTTCTGGGCGATCAGCGTCAGCATAGGCGGTCTGACGCTGGTGATCGCCGAGTATGCGATAACACAAAAAACCGTCCTTTGGGCGTTGGCACGGCAAAGCCGCGGGACGAGAAAATCTTCAGAATAGGTTAAAAATGCCATAATAGTTGCGGTGGCCTTTCGGCCTCGTCAATAACTCTCTAATCCTGCTGAAAAAGGAGGAACAGATGAAAAACCAAAACCTCCCACTATTGATTATGATGATTCTCGTGCTGGATTCTTTTATTCATTCAGCGGCAGCTGAAGATTTTATTTTGCAATCACCTGACGGCAATCTCCGGGCGACCATCAGCGTTCAGAATCAAATTACCTACAGTCTGTTTTGGAAGCAAAAACAATTCCTTGCCCCCTCTTCACTCTCTCTAAGCCTGAACGATGAGCGGACTTTAGGACATCAGCCGCAGGTGCATGAAAGCAGTTATCGACTCATCAATGAGATGATTGCACCTCCGATTCGGGAAAAGCAGGCGATCATTCACCACATCGGTAATGAATTAACCTTGACCTTTACTTCTCAGTATAAATTGCTGTTTCGAGCTTATGATAATGGATTTGCTTATCGTTGGATCACAGATTTCGAAAAGCCTATGGTCGTAAAATCAGAACTGGTTGAGTTTCGAATAGCAGATGATGACGCCTTGCTTTATTTGCCCTTATTACCTGACAGACCCGATGTTGATAAATTTCACTGCAGTTATGAAGAAAATTACTCTGTCTTGTCAATGCGGGAGTTGAAGCCTGAATACATTGCTTATCTTCCGCTCATGGTTAAACTTTCACAGGGGCTAAGCTTGGTTATTACAGAGGCTGATCTTCAGGATTATCCTGGACTTTACCTGAGCGGACATACCCAAACTGCTGGATTCAGCGGAGTATTTCCTGGATATCCGTTGGAAGAAAAAATGAACGGCAGTGAATTTAAACAAAAGGTCGTGACCCGGCGTGCTGATTATCTTGCTGAAACGAATGGCTGTCGGACATTTCCATGGCGCGTTTTACTATTGGCGGAAGATGATGCCAAGTTGATTGAAAACAGTATGGTGTACTGTTTGGGAACTCCTTGCGTCTTGACGGATACTGATTGGATTCGACCCGGCAAATGCACCGATGATTGGACCATTGATACAAATTTATATAATGTGCCATTCCGCGCCGGACTCAACACCGAAACCTATAAATTTTTCATAGACTTTGCTGCAAATTTTAAAATCCCGTATGTAATGCTGGATGCCGGTTGGTCCAACAATGACAATTTGGCGGAAATAAATCCCCAGGTGAATTTTGAAGAGGTACGCGCCTATGCGGGCAAAAAAGGCGTCGGTTTATTTCTATGGACATTAGCAATGACCCTCGATAGTCAACTCGAAGACGCGTGCCGACGATTCCAGGAGTGGGGAATAAAAGGTATTATGGTCGATTTTATGGATCGCGACGATCAAAAAATGGTGCAATTTTATCAGCGAGTCGCAAAAGTCACTGCTGAACATCATCTGATGGTGCTTTTTCACGGTGCTTTCAAGCCCACGGGATTGCGTCGTACCTACCCCAATATTGTCACCCGCGAGGCAGTGCTTGGACATGAATATAATAAGTGGAGCGATAAGGTGACGCCGGATCATATT
>RPQV01000491.1 GCA_003818595.1 Calditrichota bacterium | reverse complement strand
GCAAATGAACGGAAGTGAATTATGCATAGAGGCAAACTGTGACCTCGCATGAAGATACGAGGTTCACGCAAAGGTGCAAAGATAACCTCGCACAGACACGGGGTTCACGAGGCGCAATGATCGCAAAGAAAAGCCTCGCACGGAGACACGAAGGCACGGAGGGGCGCCTTGTCGATAACTTTAGATTTTGCTGCACTCGCAATGATAAATGTGAACATGGTGTGCTGGGGGTTGACTGACTTTGTTCAAATTGGTCACTTTTGTCTTCGTGTCTTTATGCGAGGGTGTTGAATTTTATTTCCTCGTGGCGACGGAGTCATAGAGAATTGAAAATGAAATATTTCTTTGCGGTCTTGGCGCGAATTCAAGTATGATCACTTTAACAGAACAATCTTGATCAAATCACTTTCACGACTGCTGCTTTCGAGGCGCACAGTATAAATTCCGGCCGGATAATTCGATCCATTCCAAATGATCTGATGAGAGCCCGGACTCATCCAATCATCGACCAATGTTGCCACCTCTGCACCGGTGATGTTGACCAGTGAGAGGCGAACATGGTCAAATTTTTCGATGACGCATTCAATCGTGGTCGTGGGATTGAATGGGTTCGGAAAGTTCTGTTTTAATGCGAATTGTTTGGGCGGCTTGTTTTGAAATACACGGGTTAAATTGGCAGCCGGAACTCTGTCCACAGTGCCGATGAAATCGCCGCTCGGGTCATAAATGTTCACCAGCGCAGAAACCGCGGTTTCGGGAACGGAGATCACCTGGTCAATTTCCAGCTTTTGCAGCGGCGAAACCGGAAAATCTGAACTTTCGCCGACCATAGATTCAGATGCATTGAGGAATGAGATATTGGCAAATCCTTCATGGAAAATGCCGTACAAGCCATACAGATGACCTGTAACCGGATCAAAGGCCAAATGGGTTTCGACCAGACCGACGTGGTTTACAGCGAGCACCGGGCCGTTGGCTTTTGAGGCGTACCAGTTCTCGACAAAGGTGATTTTCCCGCCGGCGCTGATCGGCCAAATGGGACTGACCACTTCAACCTCGCAATAGTAGGGAGAGCCCTGTACCCATACTTCGTTACGCGCCCCGTCATCCGGATAATCCTGCCCTTCAAAAATATCAAATACCTTGACATACGCAAAACCTTCGCGTTCGTCCACATAGGCGATCCAGCCTTCTGGTGAATCGGCAAAAATCTTTACATTGTCCGGACGAAAGTTCACTCCATAAATTCCCGGCGCCACTTCACCTTTCCAGGCTTTGGATTTAAAATTGTCGCTGGTTTTAACGCCTTGATCGCCAAAGACGCTGTCCTCTGTTTTAATGGGAAAGTAAATCCAGAAATTTTCAAAGTCCTTTTCATTCGGATGGTTGACAATACATTGCGACACATCCCAAACGCTCCAGTTCACCGTTTTGGCGCCCTCGTTGATGATGGATTGTTCAATTTTGACGCGGCTGCTGCCTCGATAGATCACCGTGCGCCGTTCCATGCTTAAATTGGGTGTTTTATTCCAGGTCTCTTTTTGACTTGCTACGAAAACAGAGACAGAGTCCTGGGTGTTATCGATGATCTGTGCGGTCCAGGGACCGGCATCCAATATGGCGGGCGGCGGCCAGTTCCATACGGCCTGCGGCGCCGGCCAGACTTTATAGCCGCCGTAATTATACCACTGGCTTTGATTGGGAGTATGGGTTTTACCCAATTCACTCGGATTGACGAATAAGAATGGATGCTCCCCCAGGTTATATTCCATGATGCGCGCGCCGATCTCCGGCATGGTGGCCACGGAGATCACGCCGTTTTTCATCACCACGCTGTTCCAGCCCCAGGATCGGTAATTTGCGTCGGTCGAGATTTGCGTCGGTTCACCGCCAGCATACAAGATGACCGTCAGTAAACATAATACGATTCCACAGATCAATTGAATTTTCATAGAGCTCCTTATCCCGTCACTGCCACGCACTTCGTCACAGGCGGGTTGTATGTAGATCCTATTTTCTATTCCAGCCTTGGATTATCAGACATTTATCACTTCAATTTTGCTCAAGTCGTTGACGCCAAGGCCGATTCGTTGAGCTTCCCGCAGATAGTTGATGCAGGGGGTAGTCGGCAAGGCAAAGGTATCGGTATAATCAGCTGCATTGGGGTTGAAGCCGATGATCTGGGTGGAAATCGTATCGGCAGCGACCACGTCTTTGCTGATGATCAGTTTGTTAAAGGTGCGATTCTGCATCGTACTGCACCATGGGCCTTCTCCACCGATGGTGGTTTTGATCGCATCATTGATGGCGAGGTGTATTTTGGTCGCGCTGTTCAGGTCCAAAACGACGCGGGCCAGGTTGCTGTTGGCGTTCTTGTCCAATTTGTCATTGTGATTATGAATTGCAGTTCTGGTATCGCCGCTGCCCTGATTGTAGCGGGGTGCGGGGAGCGTGCCCACCAGATTTTTCATGGCGTGGGTCACGCCGGCAGAGACATGCTGTTTTGCTTTGGGCAGAGAGATAAAACAATCGAGTTCGTTGAATATGGCATTCTGGTAGATTTCTGAATAGATGAATGCTTTTGAACCGACGCTCCGTTTGGCAAAATCAGTGTATGGTGATATTTTATTGGTGTTGATGATGGTCGCTCCGAGGGTATCGGCGATCTGTTTGAATCCAAATTTAACGATCGATTCCTGGTCGTAGTAACTTTCTAAAATGAAGAGTTTAGCGGCGCCGGCATCTTTGGCCAACTCTCCCACCACATTGACAATTTGCGGATGTGTCCAATAGGAATCGACAGCATTGACGCCGGTGCTGCGCAGCCAGCCGTCGGCGCTGGGGGTACCTCCGGTAAGATTGATTTTCATTCCCACGGTATCGCCGCTTTTGATCAAATCGCCGATTCCGCCGAGCTTGTCGAGCATGTCGATCATTTTATTTTTCAGGGTGGTCCGGTCATAAATTTTAATCTCGGCGACAGCCACTTGAGCTGATTCCGGCAGCGGGGTGTTATCGACCGGAGGGGTTGGATCGGTCGAGTTTTTGCCGCAGGCGCCGATGATGAATCCTGCTGAAGTGACGCCCAATGCGGATAAAAATCGTCTCCGAGAAAGGTTTTGCGATATCAGGCTGTCGTGCTCGCTCATAAATGCTCCTCTTTATTAGATCAATGTTTGCGGTTCTTCACTTTTTGCCTGTTGAGAACAGGTTATCATGCGGATATCAAAGTACACTTTTTACCCCTTTTTGTCAAATCAATTCTCCTGGTTGCCTAGACGGTTGGGATGGGGAGGATTCAGTTAAAAACGCCGAGATTCAACGAGATTGGGCTTTATCAAAAATTCATATCAATGTCCAAGCCCGGTTTGTAACGGAATGAATTCACTATTTGATCCGGCTCTTATACAGGATAATTTGTCGGTTCACGCAAAGGCGCAAAGACATATTTATGAATAATTCCTTTGTTTTTCCATTTCTTTGTGCAGGATCAGCCTGCTTACCGAAATGACCTGTTTGCTAACCCCCCCCGAGCAAATTCATTGGCCAATCACCCGTAGGTCAGACATTCTTGTCTGACTTGATGATCTGGCGAAAAGGACAGGCAGGAATGCCTGTCCTACCGGTTCATTCATTAACCTCTGACAAATCAGAGATTTCTGTCTGACAGGTCGAGCTTTTGATACAGCCCCGCAGGATAATCGGGCTTCGACTCCGCTCAGCCACCGAGACTGGTTATTTCGAAGCGTCAGCTGCATCTCTTT
>RPQV01000490.1 GCA_003818595.1 Calditrichota bacterium | reverse complement strand
TCCTTGGCGCCTTCGGGACGGAAACGCTCTTTCATTGTATTGAATATATCTTCTACTTTTATTCCCCAGTATTCTGCCATGATTTCCCTCCTACCAGTTAAGTTCCTTTTCGAGCATTGTCATCACGGTCCACATGGTACCGCCGAACCCTGACGCGAGAGCGTGATTGACCGGGGTCGGTATCTGGTGCGGACCGGCATTGCCGCGTACTTGCAAAGCTGCCTCAGCCACCCGGATCAGTGCGGTCGCACCGATCGGATTCGACCCGATAACGCCGCCTGACGGGTTGATGGGCATCTTACCGCCGATCATTATCTCCTTGTTCTCGATGAGTTTGAGGTGCTCATCGCCTTCCAGGCCGAAGAAGTCCCTGATCCAGTCAATGGCCCACCATGAGGCCGGATCGTACATTTCGAAAACATCGAAGTAGTCCAAGGGATCTTTGATGTCATTCCGCTTGAACAAATGCTCCGCGGCAAATTTATGCGTCTTCATAACAGGAAATTTCCTGTCATATCCGAATATATTGAAGTTCTCTTCCTTGTGAGCGGTAATATGGTCTCGGATCCAGACCGGGGTCTTGGCCAGTTCTTTCGCTTTCTTCTCACATGCATAGATAACACAGCATGCCCCGTCGGATTGTGAACACATTTCGATGAGTTTGAGATTGCCGACGAGCTTCGGTGAAGTCCTGATAAGGTCGTCGATCTGACTGAAGTCCAGGCCAAAGGCTCGGTGCGCGTTGGGATTGAGCCCCGCGTGCTTGTCCATGATGATGCGATATGTCAGCGATGCCCTGTCCGCACGCTCAACGCCGAATTCCCGCTCGACATCATAAGCCGAAGATCCGGTCAGTGCCCCTGCCTGAATTTTTCTAAACCATAGGGGGCATGCCATGTTCGTGATGCCGCCTGTGGTGTGACCTTCCTGCAGTTTCTCAAAACCGATGGCCATGACGATATCATACATTCCTGACGCCACGAGATTATCCGAGGCGCAGGACAGGGTAGCACCGACCGTTCCACCCGTGGTGATTCGAATAGAGTCCTTACCGTAAGCACCGGTACCCAATACATGCCAGAGATCCGGCGAGTGAACCATCTCAAAGAGCTCCATGTTGCCGTGAACGACGCAATCAATGTCCTTCATGGTCAGGTTCGCATCTTTCAGAGCCAGGCTGACTGCTTCATGGATCAATTCAGGCTGGTTGACATCCTCACGATGGCTGGAATGCTTCGTCTGTCCGATACCTATGATTCCAACATTTCTGTTTTTCTTTTTATGTGCCATTATTCAACCTCCCTACGCTTCCATTACGATTACGGCTTGATGCTGTCCGGCCCCGCCGGTTGCCGCTTGGGCAACTGCCCGCTTCGCACCCTTGACTTGTCGCTCGCCTGCCTGGTTGGCCAGATGGTAGTAGCATTCAATGGCTCTGGCTGCGCCTCCGAGGAGAAGTGGATTGCCATTGAGCTGTCCCCCGGACAGGTTTACGTTGAATTTGTCCATGCCACCGTCGTCTATCCATTTGCCGCCTTGGCCTTCAGCAGCGATCCCGACGCCTTCAGCCCACATCGGGAGCTGATAAGCGGCGTGGTCACTTAACTCGAAAACCTGGATTTCTTTTTTGGGATCTTTTATGCCGGCCATGGCATATGCCCGCTGCGCGGCATTTTTAAGCGCAAAATTCGAGGCAATGTCCTTGTCGCCAAGGAAATATCTGTCCATGCAGCTCCCGTACCCGGTAATCCACACGGGATTTTTTGTAAACTCCTTCGCCCGTTCTTCGCTGCACAGGAGCATACCGTATGCCCAGTCGGTAACCGGATATATGTAAAGCTCCCGAAGCGGGTCGGAATACATTGGTGAATTCAGAACTTCTTTTTCATCGACGATTTTATTCTCGCGACCATAGGGATTCTTTTTCCCGTTTTTTCTAGAGCGTACCACTATTTTTGCCAGGTGCTCGTCCGTAACTTTTGATTTTTCCATATAAGCCCGCGCCTGCAATGCGTCGACGTTGTGATAGTCCATACCCAGCGGCCTGCAGTAGAAGGGATCATACGCGAGGTTGGAAATCATCCTGCGGCTTTCTCCCTGCGATTCCTTGCAGTGGCCCATGAAAAGGATCAAATCGTCATGGCCGGACAGGATGCACGCCATCGCATAGCCGAGTCCGTTGATGCTTTCCTGGGCCATTTTTTCTTCCCCGCGGAAATGTGCGCCTACGACATCCGTAATCCCATTGTTGGATATGGTCCGCGCATCGAACACGTCATCCGAGCAGGTGATGATGGTCCGGATGCCCTTTTCCATGTCAAAGGTCACCTTCGTCTGTTCCATGATCGGCTCGAAGCACTCGAGCAGCATGTTTTGAAAACGTAAATAATGATAATCTGGATGATTTTTAATCTGCGCCACCGCACAGATAGCTAATCTTTTACCCATTACCAATCCTCCTTCCTGTTTGATCTGACTTGATATAATTTACATTCTTGCTCTCGTTGCCATTAAACATCCGCTGAAACTGCCATTCGCTCTGCTCTTTTCAGCATAAGTAACAGTTCCAGAATTCTCCCTCCTGCACTGCCTTTATAATGGCATCTTTGTCCCGTTTCGCATCCAACTCCACCCAGGCCCTGCCGATGCCGACAAGCGTGTGCGAGTCATCGGATGCGATTTTGGGATAGGCTATATCCAGGGATTCGAAAACCTTGTCGCGAAACCCCTTCTTCGTTATTTCCACCGCATCCAGGGGATACATCTTTTCCAGTTCGGCCAACCGCACCATTAACTGTTCCGGAGTGAAGTCATATTCGCCGATATGGTTGAAGACATGCAGAACCTCACGATCGCCTTCAATTTTCGCCACATGAATATATCCATTCACAAAGACCGTCAGCTCAATGCCATAAAAAACAATCATGTTCGTCTTTACCTGCTTGTAAACATCCATGTAGTTTTGCTTCAGCAAGTAATCATGATCCGTAAAGGCTATAAAATCGTATCCTTTTGATTCGTATGCATTGGCCACTTCCTGGGGTGATAGTTTACCGTCCGAGCAAGTTGTGTGTGTGTGGAGACATCCTTTTAACAGCATAGATACCAACTGATTCTTCACTCAAAAAATTAACAGCGGACCGGATTTGTTTATCCGCCAATATTTATATTGGACGTTTAACCTAATTTTTGATTGGACATTCAACCAATGATTATCCAACTACGCTCCCGATTATTAATTGTCAAGAAAAAAGTTAATTTTTTTAAAAATATTTTAGCATGAATTATTTTTTTGGTAAAATCTGTTACAAGGATTACTGCAAAATAATGATATAAATTGTTTTTTAATGGAAGGACTTTTTATGAAAATTCGTTTTTTTGTCTAATGTATGATCGTGAAGTATTTTTGCTACACTTTGATCCAAGAGAGGCGGCAACGTCGAAAACAAACAAGGCATTTGAGCGAGACATGGAACAGGCCAACGATGATGATATTCTATCCATTTCCCGAAAAGCGCCAAAGTAATACCAATTAAAAAAATGGTAAGAAACTGGTAACACTTTTGATGGGCAAATAAAGCTAAATAATTATAATTACTCAGCTTTATTGGTGGAGGCGGCGGGAATTGAACCCGCGTCCGAAAACCTTCCGCTGGAGCTTCTACGTGCGTAGCCTTCGTTTTAGAACCTTCACGCTGGTTTGCTCCCTAAGGCCGGATCGCACCGCGCTATCCTGTAAGTATTCGCCGCCCTCCCCCAGGCAAGAAG
>RPQV01000489.1 GCA_003818595.1 Calditrichota bacterium | reverse complement strand
GACTCGATTCTCATGCGGCTGGAGCTCGCTGAGCGTTCCTAAATGCTTCATTGGTTGATAAATGAAGAGAGCTTTTTTACGGCGCCGACAGAACCAGCGCTGTCTTTTCATGTCAAAGCAGAGATGCACGAAAGGAGGAGATTTATGTCGAATTTCAAACACCGGATGTTTTTGACCATAGGTTTCATGGCTGTGGTCAAGACGCTTTTTTCTCAATTCACGCTGCAGGGGACGGTGACCGACAACGGCGCACAACGCCTGGGCAACGGCGCTGAACCGGTAATACATGCGTTGGTTACCCTCTTTGACCAGGCTGATTCCAGTCGCTCCTATTCCACCTATACCAATGAACAAGGCCAATACTCGATTCAGATCTTTCCAGCAGGAATTGACGATAACCTTTCCGGAAAGCCCGGCAATTTTCGCCTGCTGCAGAATTACCCCAATCCCTTCAACCCGTCTACGATCATCAGATATGAAATTACGCGGCCGACCTATGTCACACTTCAGGTTTACGATGTTTTAGGGCGGAAGGTGAAGACGCTGTTGCAGGACTTTCAAGGGTGTTCGGGTCAGATCATCTGGGATGCCACCAATGATCAGGGGCAAGGAGTGCCTGCAGGGGTTTATTTTTATTCATGCGAGGCGGAGGGGAAAAGAATGGTGCGGAAAATGACCCTGATCGACGGTCATGCTGAACATTGGCGGATCAGTTACGACGCTACGGGCATGCCTGGTGAAAACGGCCTGAATAAAATGTTGACTGACCTGTTTACGATTAGAGTCACCGCTGATGGTTTTCTACCCGTTACGTTCAGATTTGTGCCCATCAGCGGCGATATGACGCTGAATGTGGTGGCGACCCGAACAGTCACCGATATCGAAGGCAATATCTATCTGACGGTGAAAATCGGCGATCAGTGGTGGATGATGGAAAGCCTGCGGGTCACCAAGTACCGTAATGGTCAGGCAATACCCCTGGTGGAAAGCATGTCTGAATGGAAAGCTTCAAAGACCGGCGCTTACTGCGATTATGGCAACAGTACCAAGAATGGCGCAATTTATGGGCATTTATATAATTGGTATGCAGCAACCGACAGCAACAACATTGCGCCTACGGGTTGGCATGTGCCGTCTTATGATGAATGGGAAGTTCTGGCTGAATTCCTGGGCGGCAGCATGGTCGCCGGTGAGAAACTAAAACAAGAGGGAACCACCTTTTGGCAGAGTCCCAATATTGCTGATAATGCCAGTGGTTTTAGCGCTCGACCCAGTGGTATCCGCGACATCGTTTATGGATTCACGGGGATGAAGAATGTGGCCGATTTTTGGACGAGCACCGAGGACGGCAAAGGCACCGTCTGGTCTCGAGCCCTCATGAATGATAATGTGGTCTTTTGGTACGGTGTTGAAATGTATAAGGAAGGCGGCAGTGCTATTCGTTGTGTAAGGGACTAGGTTCTGACCCGATCCCCCCAAGGGACCGCGTCAATTTTCATTAATTGGAAAACGCCAAAATCGCAAGGTTTGACCTCGCACGAAGAATAATAATAGTTATCTTTTCTCCATTTCCTTTGTGCCTCGCTGCGAGGTTACGAGGAAAAAAATCCAATTCACAGATTCCCAATCTTGTCGATTTTTCATCAAAAGATGGGGGAGCAGGGTAACAAAAAGGCGTCCGCTTTCGGACGCCTTTTTTTATGCATAACAACGAATTTCGAAAATACGCGCCTCCGCAGCTCCATGGGTGGCGTGAATGGACAACCGCAGACGGGCAACGTCGGCAGCCGTAACGCGATGACGCCGCAACCGCTGATAATTATCCTGTTCCTCGGCCAATAATCGCTCTCTGCCGTCGGTGCCGAATGCCGAAAGACGATAGCTTTTAACCGTTTCCGGCTGTGGGCCATGAACGATACGGCTTTTTACCCAATTGCTCGAAGAAAAGGTGAGTTCGCGCTCAAAACCGGTGTCAAACGTAATTTGAATGACGGAGAGACTGATGGGAGTATCCCAGGCCAACTCTATCCAAACGCCCTCTTGACTCATCGGCGCAGCCCATCGGTTTGCCCATTCTCCGGGTTCGTCGCGGATGAAGCCATTGATCACATGGTCAGGCATCGCACCCGGCAGAAAATCGGCCGCGATCACCCTCGCCCGTCGCGCCAGATCGAGCGGATCCTGGTTGCGCAGGTTACGGATGCCTTGATCATCGCGCAAAAGATTCTGCTGCAGCTCATTTAATAAAGCCTGATTTCGATACAGGTCAACAGGGAGCAGGTCTCTGGTTGCGCACAGGAATGCGGCAGTGCCCGCGGCTTGGCCGACGGCGCTGCAGGTGCCCATCACCCGGGTGGAACTAAAGGCCACGTGCGAACAGCTGATGTTTCTGCCCGCCATCATCAGATTGTCAATGGTTTTGGAATATAGGGAGCGCAGGGGAATATTGTAAGGCTCGGACAGCGGCACACTGTTGAAGGGTTTGATATCAGGATTGTCAAATCCCTGCGGCGGATGATCATCCATGTTCCATCCGCCAAAAGCGACACCGTCAGGAAAGCTCTTCCAATGACCTTCCAGATCGCCCTGAGTCAACATGTGTTCGCCCATGATCCGGCGCGATTCGCGTCTTCCGGGAATCATGCCGATGGTCTCCAATGCCCAGTTGGCAGCGGCGGGATAACTGCCGCTGTTCTTGATATAATCCCATATCCCGAGAACAACCGCCAGCAATTCGAAACGCAGCTTTTCGTTATCGCGAATGACGTCACCCATGCCGCCGAGTTCGATCCACCAATACCCATATTCCCAGGAATTGTCGATGGGACGATGAATAAAGTCGCTTTTTGTCAGTTTTCTGGCCCAAGCTGGGGGTGTGAAAGGCATGGGACGATCATATTCCTTTGCTGTGAACAAGATGCTGGCGCCCTGGGTTCGCTTGTCCGCCTGTTCCGGCGCCAAGGCTTCACCAAACTCGGACTGACTTTCCCGGCCTAGGCGAAACAAAGCGCCGGCTTCGAGAGCGAGCCGGCTGTCGCCGGTGCAATCGATGAATATTTTGGCTTCGACTGTATAAAGGGTCTCGGCTTTATCGCAGCGGGCTGTAATGGAATGAATGTGATGATTGTCCACTTGGGCTGCGCACACGATGGTATCCAGGAGTATGTCCAGAGAGGGTTCGCTGATGCATTTGTCATACAGCAGCAGGTCCCAGACTTCCCAGCTCTGCTGCGGATTCCTGACGGCATTATCCAGGCGCAGCTCTTCCAGGATGCCGCCTTCGCGCCAACCGGGACGGGCGCCGTGATTGTCGGCGCCGACGATGTGCATTTTGATCTCGCTGCTGCCGTTGCCGCCGAGCCGCGAACGATCCTGTATCAACAGCGTCTTGGCGCCATGACGGGCCGCGGCGAGGGCTGCGCAGACGCCGGCCATCCCTCCACCGGCCACCAGGACATCACAGTGGAGTGATTGCCGATGCAGCTTTTCATCTGCAGCGGCAAAAGAAGCAGAGAGGTTTCCTTCCACACCCGGCGATTTTTCGTTTTTTGTTGGCTCTTTATCTCTCGCGAACAATCTTTGAGCATCCACAACAACCGCATAACCGGTCATGGACGCACAATTCAGAAAATGACGTCGTGATATCAAGTCGACTCCTATTGATGATTTTATCCCCCCAATATTAATACATTTTGACGACAATACATCGATCTTTTTATCTCCTCCGTCCCAAGCTGCCAGACTGTGTGAAAACTCTTTCCTCCCTCGT
>RPQV01000488.1 GCA_003818595.1 Calditrichota bacterium | reverse complement strand
CATCGAAACCTGGCAGCCGATGACGGATCAGGATGCGCATTTGATCAAGGCGAGGGAGCTGTGGGGATCCGCGGGCACGGACATCAGCTCGTTTTCCAGCCCACCCGGCGCTGCGCTGCGCACGCTGTCATGCCGGAAAATTTTGTCGCCGGGGTCTGCGGTTGAACTGTTCGCGGTTTCTCAGCCGGGCCGGATCGCCGGCCTGAGACTGGGACCGGCCGACGCCCTGGCCGGCAAGATGCGCAGTGTCGTGCTCAAGATCTACTGGGACGGCGAGACGAATCCTGCCGTTATTTGCCCGGCAGGCGATTTTTTCGGCGCGAGTTGGGGGGATCCGGCGGTGCAGTCTCTGCTGGTCGGCGTCAGGGATAATGTTAATTACTGCTATTTGCCCATGCCTTTTGACCGTTCGGCGCGGATTGAACTGGTTTCGCAAACGGACAGCGGTTCTGATTTCGAGGTGCGGGCCGAGCTCGTCCTCAGCGACACTCCCCGAGCGCGCCATGAAGGCCGGTTTTATGCCGTGTGGCATCGGGAAAATCCCACCGCCTCCGGTGTGCCTTTCACGTTTCTGAATGTCCGCGGTCAGGGCAAGCTCGTCGGATGCATGCTGCAGGCTCAGGGCATGGCGCCCGGTTTCACCCCGTTTTTCGAGGGGGACGACCAGACCATTATCGACGGCAAGCCGGCGATTCACGGCACCGGCTCCGAGGATTTCTTCAACGGCGGCTGGTACGATGTGCCCGACCGCTGGGAAAGCCGCTCATCATTTCCCATGAGCGGCTGCCTCGATTACAAAAAACATCTGGGACGGAGCGCCGGCTATCGCTTTATGCTCGCTGACGCCTATGTCTACCACGAGAGCATCCTGCAAACCATTGAGCATGGTCCTGAGAAAAATGCTGTGCCCACCGATTATTGTGCGGTGACCTATTTTTATTCCTTGAATCCTCCTGATCCGGCGCCGGTGCTGCCGGAACCGGAGAAACGGGCGGTTGTGGATTTTGCCGAGTTCAAATTCACCCCGGGATGGAACATCCCCATCCACGCTTTTTCCTTTCAAAACGTGACCCTGAGCAAAAAGAACGAGACCGTCGACGGCTCGGAAGTGCGATTTCTTTCCCTGCAGGTGCAGGGACAGGATATTTTCGGCCCGCCGTTTGTCGCTTTTGAGTTCGACATACCGCAGGACGGGCAATACGCAGTGGGCTTGGAAGTCCTGTTCGGCCCGGATCAGGGCGTGGTGCAGATGTTCCGCAATGAAAACGCCCTGGGTGAGATGCAGGACCTTTATTCCGCCGAGCGACACAGGAGCGCAGAGTTGGAAATGGGTACACTATTCCTGCAGTCTGGCGTCAATGTGCTCTATTTCAAAGTGATGGGTGCGAATCCGGCGGCAACCGGGCTTGGATTCGAGCCTGTGACATTCGTCTTTCGCCGGGTGGAATGAGAAAGAGTGGTCATGGACCGAGTCGCAGCGGCGCCAAATCAGCCCAGCGCGTAATACCTCAGTCATGGGCAGCAAGCATTCGCACCTTCACGCATTTTTGTCCGCAGCTTTGTTGAATGAACCGCGAATACACGCAAATTATTTTTTTGTTAATTGGTTGGCGTTCATTTGCGTCCATTAGCGGTTCTTTTCGGCTCGTGATTCTTCATTAAAGCACTGTCGGCTATATAAACACGATACTGAATGAGCAGGCGAATTGGCTTATTCCCATAACTGAGGAATTTCTTAGAGCAACAAATCATTTTGATATCATCAAAAATCTTTTAAAATATATTTATCATTCATTGCAACTGGACGAGTAAAACTATCATATGGAAAGAACCATCGTCGCCCGCATAAAAAAAAGCGATAAACGAACAGATTTTCTCTTTTGGCAATCACAGCCGTTCGAAAAACGATTGGAAACATTGGAATGTATCAGACAAGAATATACAAGCTGGAAATATGCTCATAAACCAGGATTTCAAAGAGTTTTTACAATTTTTAAGCGAAAATAAAGTTCGCTATCTCGTAGTCGGCGGCTATGCCGTGGCATTTCATGGGCATCCCCGCTACACGAAAGATATTGATATCTGGGTAGAGCCTGAGAAAGAGAATATTATAAACTTACTCCAGGCCTTGACAGATTTTGGATTTGCATCTTTGGAATTGAAGATTGACGACTTTCTTGATCCGGATCAGATCGTACAATTGGGATACCCGCCGAATCGTATCGATTTACTGACGGATCTGGCGGGTGTTGATTTTACAATATGCTATGATCACAAAGTCCAAGTCGAAATCGAAGGGACAGTGATCACTTTTATAGATTTGGAAAATTTGAAGAAGAATAAAAAAGCTACGGGACGTCATCAGGATTTGGCCGACGTGGAAAATTTAGAATAATTTTGCGGCACTCCCATCCTCAGGTAGGCGAGCCAACTGTCGGGCAATGAAACAATACTTCTGCTCCAAAGGAAAACTCTATGATCTTGAAACGTACCGCAGCACGATTGTACGCCACCCTTTCCATCGGCGTCATGGCCTTCCAAATCGCATTGGCTCTCGGCGCGCCCTGGGGAGAGTATGCCATGGGCGGCGCCTTCCCGGGCCGATTTCCGCCTGCTCTGCGCATTGGCGCGTTCGTCCAGGCGATTATTCTTGCTGGCCTGGCGGCCATTGTGTTGGCGCGAGCCGGCATCATTCCGCGCTGGTCGAAGGCTTCGAAACGGCTGGTATGGATTGTCTTTGCCTTCGCGACCTTGAGTCTCATCCTCAATCTCATCACCCCCAGTTCAGCGGAACGTGCCGTCTGGGCGCCCGTTGCTTTTCTGTTGCTGCTCAGCAGCGGCATTGTGGCGTTCTCTCATGACATTCGTAAAAATTAATGTATTCCGTTCTAATGTATCGAGGGTGAGGCGCAAGTTGTGCACCACATTCAAAATAACTCCTTGCTGAAAAGTCCTTGGCAAAGTATATTCATTTTACTGTTCTACACCATCATGCATTGACAGCTGCTCTCGATTTTAAGACAATGGGAATCATTTATGAAACCTGCTTTTTGGTTATTTTCTGTCCTGCTGCTCTACGCCGCATCTCTTGCCCAGACGGCCTGCAAGCCCACCCCTCCTCCTGTGTCTTTCACCAATTCAGTATCCTTTGATAAAACACGCAGCCGTTACGATTTTTCCTACGAGGGTGCGGATGGATCGCTGCGTTACGAATATCGTCCGTCGAGCGGCGGTTCTTTTCGCGCCCTGCGTTGCCTCGTCAACGGCGCCAATGCGTTTCATCCCAGCAACGTCGGCGGCATGAGTCTGCTTGCGAATGATGAGGAGATTTATCCCTGGTCCGGCGGCGTCGCCTACAAACTGCTGAGTACGGAGATCTCGGGAGATACGCTGCTGACGCATTGGCAAATGGCTTACGGTCCGGCCGTTCTCCTTTATTCTTATCGCATGTATATCACCGGACGAACATTGGTCATTCACACCGCGGCTGAGAATGACATTTGCCCGGCTTTATATCTCGACCGCAGCGAAGAAACCAAGGATCCGGTGATTGTTCAGGTTCCCTATTTGACGCTGTTCAATATCCTGTTCGCCAACAAGGTGTTTACGTCCATCTATTTCGATTGGGAGCGAACCAACGCCGCGGAAATCAATCCCCTGAATTATACCTTTTCCAATACGTCTGCTTATTTTGCTCAAAACGCCTCCTACAAGTCCAGTGCCTCAGAAGGACGACGACTGGTCGACGAAACCATCTATCTCACGGTCTCGCCCT
>RPQV01000487.1 GCA_003818595.1 Calditrichota bacterium | reverse complement strand
TGGAAAAGGCATGGTTTGATATTCAAAAGCGGGGACATCGAGCGGATTTTTTCATGGGCTGCGATGCTCGAGGGTTTTACCAAATGGATCAGGATATTTTTCTCGAGCGATTCACTCAGGTTTTCAACTATGCAACCATCACTCATTATCTCAAGAGCAGCTATTTCCAGGATTTTGAACCGAACGAAGGTGAGAAACAATTTCAGCTCAGAACAGCCTGTCTTCAGGTGTTACGTAAGCAAAATATCACGGTTGAGGGTCGACCATTATTCTGGTTTTATCGAACAACAACACCGGATTGGCTGCGGTCGAAATCCTTTGATCAATTATTAAAGTACGTCGAAACGCACACGAGAACGGTCATTCAACACTATGGCGATGAAATGTATGCATGGGAAATTGTCAATGAGCTTCATGATTGGGCAAATGAAGTCCGGATCACGCCGGAGCAAGCCATTCAACTAACCAAGTTGGCTTGTGAAGTGGCCAAAGATACGAATCCCCGAATTCATCGGCTCATCAATAATTGTTGTCCATTCGCGGAGTATGTGCAGCTCAAAAAATGGGGAGAACTCGATGCTGTGTACCCTCAACGAACGCCTCATCAGTTCATGCGCGACCTTGTTGACGCCGACGTCGATTTTACCATTACCGGTCAGCAGATGTATTTTCCCTATCGCGATTTGTCAGACACCATTTTATTGATTGAACGCCTTCAGCAATTCAATCGTCCTGTGCAGCTTACTGAAGTAGGCGCGTCATCCGGACCCACTAAAACCTCCATCTCTGATGGAACTCTGGGGTTGCCCGAGGAACCCTACACCTGGCATCGATATTGGGATGAAGAGCTGCAAGCTGATTGGCTGGAAGGCCTTTATACACTTGCTTACAGCAAACCATGGATTGAAGCTGTAAATTGGTATGACTTTGTCGATCCCTACTCTTTTATTGCCAACGGAGGTTTGATCCGTTCACCAAAAGGAGAGAAGAAGGCGGCATTCGAGCGGCTTTATTCTTTACAGCAGAAGCTGCATTCATTGTGAGTAGTTACCCCAGACACGAGGAATAAACGTCAATGAGCCGTAACGGAATGATTATATTCAAACCTTTTTTCGTTCAACAGGGACGCGGTCCCCATTTATCAGATTTGGTATATACCGTTGATGAGCATAATGACACCTTCCTCTCCGGTATTGGCCTGACCGAAGAGGGAGTCGCCATTTCTGACACAAAAGGACAAAAGAGGTTTTCTGTCTATGTTCGATGGAATGTAGAAGGATACGGTTTTCTGTTTATGCCCGCCGACAATAACGGTGAAGGTTATGAGTTACCGCATAACGGGATAAATAGATATCATTTAAATTATGAGCTGGCGAAAACTCGGGTGAAACTGAGCGGGGATCGTTTGCAGCTATTTGAATCCGAAGGTTGGCGTCCATCTCGTACTGTCAAAAGTTATATGGATCTATCCCGCACCTATCTTGAAGACGCCGAGAATGTCAAGTCGGATCCTCAAGCATGCGCGTATTATTCTCAGCAGGCGCTGATGTTCGGTTTGCTGGCTGGAGAGTTGATCGCGTTCGAAAAGGCCCAATCGGACATAAGAAAGAGCACTCCACGATCTCAGTTTTACTTTGGTTGTGATACACGCGCTTTTTTTCAAATGGACCAAAAACTCTTTTTCGAAAAATTCACATCATTATTCAATTATGCCACCATTACTCATTATCTGATTGGCGACGCCATTGATTTTGAACCGCAGGAAGGGCACAAGCGATTCATTGAAAGGTCCCATCTCTGTGATGAATTGATGAGGCGGAACATCACTGTTGAGGGGCGGCCGCTGTTTTGGACGCATTCTTGGGTGACTCCTGAGTGGTTGGCAAAAAAGAATTTCGAAGCATTGAAGCTGTACCTTGAAAAGCATATTCGAAATGTTGTAGGTTACTATGGTGATCGTATTAAAGTTTGGGAAGTAGTGAATGAACTGCACGATTGGGCTAATGAATTGCAGTTGAATCCGGATCAGTGCGTTGAAATAACTCGATTTGCCTGTGAGGTTGCCCATGATGCCAATCCGAATATTCGACTTTTGATTAATAATTGTTGTCCGTTCGCGGAGTATGTCCAACTGGGGAAATGGCATCAGAAAAAAGCCCTCTATCCTCAAAGAACTCCGCTTCAATTTCTGCGGACGTTGTTGGAAGCAGATGTTGATTTTGACATCATTGGCGCGCAGGTTTATTTTGTCAATCGCCCCATCGCCGACGTTATTTCCATGATCGAGCGGTTTGAGGGATTAGGACGCCAGGTTCATTTGGCTGAAGTGGGCGCCCCTTCTCGAGGCATCCTGCAGGAATTCCATGAACAGGAACTCGATTTTTCAACAAAACCTTACGAGTGGCGACGCCATTGGGATGAAGAACTACAGGCTGACTGGATGGAGCAGATTTTCACCTATGCATATAGTCGGCCGAATATCGAAGCAGCGAACTGGTATGATTTTCTTGATCCTTTTGGCTTTTTAAAATACGGCGGTTTATTGCGGCGCGATACTTTTGAGCCCAAGGCAGCGTTCGACCGTTTACAAAGACTACAACAACAATTATGCAAAAGTGAGTAATGTGTAAATGCTGGGAGCAAGTACAAAAATGATCAATTTCTCAAGGCGCAATTTTACCAAGTCCGGCCTCACGAACACGGCGGCTCTCCCCTTGACAGCTCATCCGATCTCCTTTCCCCAAGTATTGACTGCCCAGGAAATGGTGTTTCAGGTTTATCCCCATGCATGGATGCCGGAGAAACTATGGCTGTATGCCGCCGATGAATTCGATGATCCTTTTGAATCGGGAATCGCGCTTAAAAGTGAGGGAATTGTTGTGCCGAGCGAACTTGGAGAGCGTCTGTTCTCGTTAAACGTGCGATGGTTCGTTGAAGGATTCGGTTATGTTGTGTTGACCGCAGACAACGGTAGTGAATACTATTCTCTCAAATGTTTCACCCGCAATCCTATCCTCAATTTGAATTTCGAATTGTTCAAATCGCGGATTATGAGAAATCGCCGAGTTCAAACCCGCTATGAGAAAGAGGGAGTTTTGTTTTCACATGAAATTCGCTATTTGTCATCAATCGCTGAGCAGTTTTATGCCGACGCAGTAAAAACCAACTCAGTCAAACAGGCAGATTACGCTGATAGAGGATTGATGTATGCACTGTGGGCTGGTGAAAAAATCGAACTCGAACGAGCCCAATATCATATTGAATCCAATAGACGCACTGATCTTGTTCATTTCGGTTGCGAAACCCGTCAGTACATCTGGGCCAAGTCTGAGGAATTTACGCGGCAGTTTGCCAGGCTTTTTAATTTTGCGACCGTGACGCATTATATTTGGGATACCTGGTACGAAGTTTTTGAACCCAGTGAAGGACGGTATAATTGGGGAGTCAAAGATAATATCGTCAACTGGCTGGGTGAAAATGACATCACCATACAAGGTCGACCCCTCTTTTGGTTCCATCATTCTGTCACACCCACTTGGTTGAAGGGAAAGAGTTTTGATGAACTGAAGAAATATGTGGTTGATCATACCAGAAATGTCGTGGGTCATTACGGCGACCGTGTCATGCAATGGGAAGTCATCAATGAATATCATGATTGGGCCAACATCCATGAACACTCTGCCAAACAGACCATCGAGATCACAAAATTGGCGTGTGACACGGTCAAAGAAATGAATCCTGAGATCGTCACCATCATTAATAATTGTTGTCCATTTGCAGAATATGCAGCGACAG
>RPQV01000486.1 GCA_003818595.1 Calditrichota bacterium | reverse complement strand
ACGTCGCCTGCACAGGCGAGAACGACATCGGGCTCCGAACCCTGATCATTGGATGCCCATTGCCAAATGCCGATGCCCATGGTGCAATGTTTGACCGCCGCATCCATATCAAGAAACTGCAACGCCGGCTGCTTGCCGGCAATGATCACATTCACATAATGGCGACTGCGCAGGCAATGATCAGCCACAGACAAGAGCGTATTCGCATCAGGCGGCAAATAAACGCGCACAATTTCCGCCTTTTTGTTGACCACGTGATCGATGAATCCAGGGTCCTGATGGCTGAAGCCATTATGATCCTGGCGCCAGACATGAGAGGTCAACAAATAATTCAATGAGGCAATTGGCCTGCGCCAGGGAATGTGGCGCGTGACTTTCAGCCACTTGGCGTGTTGGTTGAACATGGAATCCACGATATGGATGAAAGCCTCATAGCAGGAAAAAAACCCATGACGACCCGTGAGCAGATATCCCTCCAGCCAGCCCTGACACATATGTTCACTCAGCACCTCCATAACCCGACCGTCGTGCGACATATGCTCATCGTTCGGCAGGATCGGTTCCGTGGTCATTCGCTGAGTCACTTCGAATAATGCATCGAGCCGATTAGACGCCGTTTCATCGGGTCCGAAAACACGGAAATTTCGATTCTCTGCATTCAGCCTCATAACATCGCGCAGGAAAACGCCGAGAATACGCGTCGCTTCCGCGTTTTCACTCGCCGGGCGCTTGACTTCAACGGCATAATCGCGAAAATCGGGCATTTTCAAATCTTTGAGCATCAATCCGCCATTGGCGATCGGATTGGCGCCCATTCGACGGTTGCCGTCGGGCGCCAGTTCCCGCAACGCCGGCAAAAATGCGCCGTTATCGTCGAAAAGCTCCTCGGGATGATAACTTTTCATCCATTCTTCCAACATCAATAGATGTTCAGGTTGTTTGGCAATATTGGACAGGGGTACTTGATGGGAACGGAATGATCCTTCTACCTGTTTGCCGTCAACAACGCGCGGACATGTCCAACCTTTCGGCGTGATCAGGATAATCATCGGCCAGTGCGGGCGGTTTGAAAATCCCTCGCTTCGCGCTTTTTTCTGAATGGCGGTGATCTCATCGATCACTTTGTCCATCGTGGCAGCCATTCGCTGATGCATAAGGAGCGGATCATCACCGGCGACAAAATAGACTTTATAGCCATAACCGTTAAAAAGATCAGTCAATTCTTCGCGCTTGAGCCGAGCCAGCAGTGTCGGATTGGCGATTTTGTACCCATTGAGATGAAGAATCGGAAGCACAGCGCCGTCATGGATCGGATTGAGGAACTTGTTCGAATGCCAGCTGGCCGCGAGAGGTCCGGTTTCGGCCTCGCCGTCTCCCACGACGCAACACGCGATCAGATCAGGCTGATCGAAAACAGCGCCATACGCATGCACCAACGCATAGCCCAGTTCGCCTCCTTCGTGAATGGACCCCGGCGTCTCCGGAGCGACGTGACTGGGAATTCCACCGGGAAAGGAGAATTGGGTGAATAGCCGTTTCATGCCCGCCAAATCGAAAGAGATGTTGGGGTACACTTCGCTGTATGTTCCTTCCAAATAGGTATTGGCCACCAATCCCGGTCCTCCGTGACCCGGACCGGCAATATAGATCATGTTGAGATCGCGTTTCTTGATCATTCGATTGAGGTGGACGTAAATAAAATTTAATCCCGGTGTTGTTCCCCAATGACCCAATAGCCGCGGCTTGACATCCTCAAGTTTAAGCGGCTCTTTCAACAAAGGATTGCTCCGCAGATAAATCTGGCCGACGGAGAGATAATTCGCCGCCCGCCAATAAGCATTAATTTTTAAAAGTTGATCAGGGGACAATGGTGTTCGCTCAAGGATTTCGACTGCGTTTTTCATTGCAAACCTTTCAAAGATGGAGATACTATTTTCCAATTATTTTTTCGTATTCATAAAAGCCATTGTATTAACCGAACGGTTGAAACTGGGTTCCAAAAATTTCGGCCGCAGGAGTACAACAACCGCAGGCATCAGCAATAATGCACCCAGAAAACAAACTAATATGGAAATAAAGATCAAAAAACCAAAAAACCTCACCGGCATAAAACTGGAAAACATTAACGCGCTGAATCCAATAATCACTGAAAATGCATTGAAGGTGATGCCGCGACCACTGGTCAACAGGGTGCGAATGACAGCCTGATGATAGT
Source organism: Calditrichota bacterium (assembly GCA_003818595.1). Lineage (GTDB taxonomy): Bacteria > Zhuqueibacterota > Zhuqueibacteria > Residuimicrobiales > Krinioviventaceae > Fontimicrobium. Next base: position 1,611 of record RPQV01000486.1, on the reverse strand, counting down.
CCAGCCCACTCTGACGCTCGACCTTGTAGCGCCACAAAAAATGAATGGTATAATCGATGCCGATGCCGATCATGATGGAGGATAACATCGTCGTGGCGATATTCAGCTCAATGTTAAAAAATCCCATCAATCCAAACAACACGACAATTGATACCAGCAGGGGCAGGGCGGATAAAAGCCCCGCAGCTATGGAACGAAACAATAACATCATCAGAGCAGAGACGAGGACGATGGCATAAATAAGCGATAAGAGTTGTCCCTTCACCAATAAATCAGCCAATTCAGAAAAAATCAGCCCCCATCCCCCGATCTGGGTCACTGATGGATCACCGGCCGTCATCTTTTCGATCTTCTTCACCAACCGCTTCAGTTCTGGAGTACTCGAAGTATTAATTCGGGTAACAATCTGCGCATTTTCAAATGGAAAATCAACGAGTTTTTCAAGGTCCGTAGGATCTCCACTCATGGCATAAAGCTCAAAATATTGAGCGATGGCATTCCGATCCGAAGGGATGGCATCGTATAATGAATCACCTGGATCATTCAACACTCTGGTCATCTGTCGTGTCACTTTGGCGATTGACATCGTCGCGCCGATCTGGGGCAGAGCGGAAAGCCTTTTTTCGTATTCGTCGATTTTGGTCAATAAATCCGGGTTCATGATGTCGCCGCTCATGACCAGAGAAATGGTCTGCGATCCGCCAAAATGCGAGTTGATCAACTGCGACGCCTTGACAACAGGATGATGGGGACGATAGTAATGATCAGCATTTGAATCCACCTGAATAAAGAGCAATCCGATCGCCGCTGCGCCGGTGACCAAACCAGCAACGCCCACTATCGCCCGGGGATGTTGGGTTATGAATTGACCGGTTGAGAAAAGAAGCTTTTCCATCCGCGGCTTGTGTGCACGGTTTTCTTTGACAACAGGCCGGGGAAGCGGTAGAAATGAGGTCAGCGCCGGCAATAACAACAAACTGGCGGAAAGAGCAAAGAAAACACCCCAGGCGGCCAAGATGCCCATCTGCTTGGCGGGAATCAGTAAATGCGTCAACAGACAGAGCATACCGACGATGGTGGTCAATCCAGTCAACAATACCGGAGCAAAGAGGGTGCTGAACATCCGCTGCGCCAGTTCCTTTTTTGAATAACGAAACGGCGGAACATGATCCTCCTGAAAACGCGCAACCAAATGGATGCCGTAATCATTGGCAATCGCAATCATCATCACCGGCAGTAATATGGTCGGAATGGAGACTTGCCATCCGAGCAGGGGCAGCAATCCGAGCGAAGCAATCAATGACATGATCACCACCAGAAACGGCAGCAACACGCCTCGGAGTTGTTTGAGGGAGAAATAAAGAAAAGCCAACATCAAAATCAGCCCAATGGTCATCAAACGACTCAGGTCCTGACGAATGTCGCGACTGATTTGAAGCCGTAAATAAGGCAATCCGCCAAAATAAACTTTTTCACTGCCCGGATATTTTTCAAGCAGATCAAGAATGTTCTGAAAAAGTTTTTCATCAGAAGCTTGTTTATTCAATGATATAAACAAGGCTGTCAGGGTGAAATCATCAGAAATGACAATCGATCTGACCAGATCATTTT
>RPQV01000485.1 GCA_003818595.1 Calditrichota bacterium | reverse complement strand
TGGAATGGTGTTGGTGAAGGAAAATGAGGTGCAGTCATTTCTGGCTCCGCTGGACATTTCCCGGATGTGGGGGGTGGGGAAAAAAACATTGCCCATTTTACAGGCCATGGGCATCCACACCTTTGGTGATTTGGCTGCATTTCCGCAGGACGAGCTGTATCGCCGATTCGGTGAATCGGGTCGCCATTTTTACCAGTTGGCTCACGGCATTGATGATCGCGCCGTCATGGGAGGCATGGCGGCAAAATCGATCAGCAAAGAGATTACCTTTGAACAGGATGTTTACGATTTAGAGACCCTCATCAACACGCTGCGTTTTCTGTGCAATGAGCTGGCGCGGGAAATGAGACGACATCAGTATCGCGGTAAAACGGTCACGCTGAAAATCAGACTTCAGGATTTTTCCACCTATACTCGTTCCCGCACAGTTCCTGATTTTATAGATCATTTTAATGATCTTTTTCAACATATCGAGGTTCTCTTTTCACAGTTCGAACGCCAAACGTCGGCTGTCCGTCTGCTTGGGGTTGCCGTATCAAATCTTCAGTGCGGACAAGGGCAGATGGAACTCTTTGAGGAAGCTTCTCCGCTCGCCTACAAAGTCGATGAAGTGATGGATAAAATTAGAGAAAAATTCGGGGAGAATTCCATCACCCGCGCCAGCCTTTTACACAATCGTCGTGATTCACAATGGATTCGTGACTGAATATGCATAGGCTGCGATTGATATTCGAACGATTGCGTGCCATGTCACTGATGGAAGTTGGATATCGTCTGTGGTCGGCAATGAGGGATTGGGGGGGATTCAGGCTATGCGTACATGGAATTCAATTGATTCACTCACCGTCCTGTGTAGTTGATAAACGCTTCAAAGGTAAGATCAAGCCGGAGGAGAGATTGGAGCAATTCCGTTCTCGGCAGCCGTTTCCCTGGCAGCGTTTCCCGGTTGACTCGATACGATCGACCTATTTTCGGATGTTCAGTGAGCATGGGGAGCATAGCCGAATCCGTGCCGACGAGACAGCTCGCGGATTATTTACCATTTTTGCGCTTCGGTACCAATTTAAGCAGGAGATCGATTGGCATTTTGATCCTTTGTCTGAAAAGAGCATTCCTCCGATATTTTGGCGAAAAATAAACTATTATTCGCCTGATTGTGTCAAAGAAGTAAAAACTATATGGGAATTGAATCGTCACCAGCACTTTGTCTCTCTCGCCAAAACATTTTATTTGACTCAAAATGAACGATATGCCGCCGTTTTGTTCAGCCAATGGAAAGATTGGCTGAACAAAAATCCTTATCCGTTCGGCATTAATTGGACAAGTGCATTGGAATGCTCACTGCGACTGGTCTCCTGGACCTGGGCGCTGCAATTTGCGCAAAAAAGTGATCATTTGAATCATCATCTATTCATGTCCATCCTGAAGTGCATTGATCTGCACGCGCAATTTATTGAACGCCATCTGTCGCGTTTCTCATCAGCCAATAACCATTCGCTCGGAGAGGCTCTCGGACTTTTCTACGCCGGGTGCTATTTCCCGGAATTCAAGCGAGCGGAAAAATGGCGTCGGAAGGGATTCGATCTGTTTTTAAAAGAGCTGCGCCGACAAGTGCATGATGATGGGGTCATCAAAGAGCAATCCACTTGGTATCAGCATTATGTGGTGAGTTACACTATGCTGATTCATTTAGCGGCTGAATCAGTGGGATGGGAGATTCCGGATTTTTCGCACACGCTCTTGAAGAAGATGATCGGATTTCTGGCGGCGTTGGAGGATCAGGGATATATACCGTTGATCGGTGATGACGACGGCGGCTCGGCATTGACTTTGTCAGATTATCCGATATCACCGATGGTGGAATGGTTCAATGCCGCTGCCGTTATGTACGGCGAAAGAACATCTGCGAATCGTCCATCAACCCCGTCTGAGACCGCTTTTTGGCTCAGGCCGGAATTGGAGCAAGAGGTTCTGCGTTCCGGACAGCCTTTTTCACCCAAGAACGAATGCGGTTGTTTTCCATCAGGCGGATATGTGAGTATGAATATGGCGGCTGAAAATCCGCCTTACAAGGCGGTCATCGACTGCGGAGAGATGGGATTGGGCAAAATGGCTGCGCATGGGCATAGCGACAGCCTTGCGGTCTGGATGAGTGTGAATGGGGAAGCCGTCCTGATCGACAGCGGCACCTTTATGTATTTAGGTGCGGGTGATCAGCGTCGTTATTTCCGCAGCGTATTTGCACACAATTCCATTGCTCTCGATGGCGTCGATGCTGCGAAAATGGTTGGCCCGTTTCAGTGGGGGAAAAAAGTAAACGCATGGATCGAGGAAACCAACGCTGAAGATTTTAATGTCCGAGCGGCTCACGATGGATTTGACGATGTTCGTCATGTGCGGGAGCTTAAAAGAGCACCGGCGGGAATTCATATTCTTGATACTTTAAAAGGCATTGGAAATCATCAAATAGATGCTTATTTTCATCTGGCGCCCTGCAAAATCGAGACAGACTCTGATAAAAGCATCGTTTGCATCTTCAATAAAAGTCGAGTCGATTTTACTTTCAGCGCCAATCGATCGATCCAGTTAAAAATAGAGAATGCGTCCTATTCGCCTCGATTCGGTACAATGGCTGACCATCCTCTTGTCCATGTGAGTACGCGCGCGTCGCTGCCCTTTATGTTAACAACCATGATTGATATTTATGAAAAGAATTAATGGCTTTTACCTTTTAGTGAGTGTCATCATCCTGGGGATGATCATTGGCTACGTGGCCGGATCCGCGGCCTGGGTCAATTCTTTACAGCTCATGCTCGTTGGTGGAATTATTGCCCTGATCAGCGGCCTGATGATTTTGAGGCTGGGAAAAACAAACAGCAAAGCTCAAGCTTGGCAGATACCCAGTATCAAGCGGGGGGCTGATCTGCTGCCGCAACCCATCACCAGTCTTTTCCTCTTTAACACCCTCCATAATATCGCGGCATTGATTTTATTTGATGCACAAAAGGCGGGTGAAACCGTTGAAAATCTGGCGAATCTCATTCGGACGACGACTGATCTCCGCAGAAAACAGCAGACATTTTTGGGGGAAGAATTCAAAGCCATTGAATTATATCTTGAGGTGGAAAAAGCCCGGCTTGGCGAGCGACTGATTATTGCCAAGGATTTTTCAAAATCATGTCTGGAAATCCCTTTTCCATCTCTGGCACTTTATCCGATTGTCCATAATTGTGTTCGATTCGGAGCGGAGATGCAAATGCATCCGGTCACTGTTGTTGTCTCCTGTCATAAACAAAACAAGGATATCATCATCGAAGTTGCCGATTATGTTGAAAGCCGAGAGGCTGAAGCGATTGATTCGGATGAACGCATGATTGCTTTTAGAACGCTGCAACGTCAATTAATCGGATTCTTCGGCCAATCTGTGAAATGCAGCCGTAAACCCATTTCTGTTCAAGGGGAACTGGTCACCATATCAGTTCCGCTAAAAGATGCCATGGTGCCCCGCTTTGCATCACAACACACTGAAGATAATTGAACAGCAGCCCTGCCGAATGATCAGAATGGTGGTCAAATCTTTGCTTTTCATGATCCCGCTCTTGTTATTGGCGCTGGTTTATCCGACGTTCGCGTCTCAATCCCCCATTTCAATGACGATGCGAAAAATGTATGTTGCAACTGCCGAATCAGAAAAGCAGGCTGAATATTTGGATCGGTTGTATGCAGCGCTCAAATTGCGCGTCGATGCGCATCCTCTGTTTCATTTTATTCCTATTGAGACCATTCAGCAGGAAGCGCAGCAAGTGCTGCTCCCGGATTGGCGTGAGAT
>RPQV01000484.1 GCA_003818595.1 Calditrichota bacterium | reverse complement strand
TCCGCGTGGGAATCCGTCCTTCGGCGCTCCGCGCCGGTGGACTGCAGTCGCTGGTGAGCTACAGAGGCAATGGACGCAGAGCGTCCGGTCACGCATTCCCATGCGGGAGCATGGGAACGAGGGGAATTGTCAGCGCAGTTTGCGGAATCATTAGCGCACCCGGTGAAATTTTCAGCGCAGTTTGCTGAACCATCAGCGCACCTAGTGAAATCATCAGCGCAGTTTGCTGAATCTTCAGCGCAGTAGACACCGATTTGACTGAGGGATGATCAATCAGGCGGCCAATGCAGGATTCCACTTTGGGAGTAGAAATACAAGTCAGTTCAACGGAAAGAAATGTCGATCGCGTGTTTACAATAAAGATCGAGGTCATCCGCGGATAAGGCTGGTTTTCCGTTCAGACGAAAATTGTTGAATTGTATGTGTTCGATGCCATGCTGTGCATCATAACCGCCGATCAGAGAGCAGGTATATCCGGGATTATAAACTGAAATTGCGACGTCAATATTATCCAAGGTGATGTTGCGGATGCATCCTCGTTCGATATCCCGCGACCATCGACTTTTGATGATACGGAAATCCACCAATTTGTCATAATGGTGCTCCACCCGGATGTTTTCATAGATCACATCGCTGACGGTCGCCCGGTCGGCGTTATGGATGCCAAAAGGTGCGCCGAACTGATGCACCCCGAGGACATCGATATTCAGAAAGCGAATGTCGCTCACCGAGGCGGTGCGCAGTTCATGGCCGATCTCCATGGCTTGTCCACCGCGATTGGACAATAAAGCACATCCGCTTATTTGGATGTCATGGACGTCAAGCGAATAGTCCATAGTCGCATCGGGATCATGAGGACGCAAATCAAGCGACTTGATGGCAATACAGTCATCGCCGCTGCGACAGATGCAGTTCTCTACCCGAATTTGCCGCGATCCAACAATGTCGATGCCGTCCGAACCTGCGCGTTCCCCAAGTTCCTTGATATTTCGCACCAGCACGTCCTGACAGGCGCCCAGTACGACCATCCAGGCCGAGGGTTCAATGATGACAATGTCCTCTACAACAGACTGGCAGCATCCTTCCAAAAGAATGGAACGTCGACGCGTGCCCCGCGGCTGCGAATGACTACCATCGAGTATCCCGCGACCGGCGATGCGGATATTCTTGACCGAAGTGGCGCGGATGCATCCGCGAACCACCGCCCCTCCTTCGATATATATAATTTCATTATCCTGCAGACGGATCTCCCCGACAGTGTAAATCTGACCGGCGGCATAAAAGTGCACACCCGGAGCAGAGGGTGCGGGCATATTTGTATCCGGTGCATCGACATAGAGGAACAGCTGTGGCAGGCCATCGATTTCGATCAACAAGTGCGCCGGTTGCTGCATTTGCAGCATCATCTTGTTGCCTCTCATTTCCGGGGTGATTTTGTGTCGTGCGGGCGCTACCCGAACATTCGCTGCCGGGGCGTCAGTTTCAATTTCAACTGTCACGGCGCCGGTGATGGCGAAGGCCGCAAAATCGCCTGCCGACGTTTTATAGACAAAGACATCCTTTCCACCTGCCTTGAGTTTGAACGCTGCTGATTGGGGACATGCAGCAGAATAGGTATAAACAATGGCATTTCCAGAACCGGCGTCCCCTTTAGCCGCTGTGTTGCTCTTGAGCCCAACTTTATGTGGAGCTTTTTCATCCTCATTTGGCAAAGCTGTACTCGACAAGATAAAAATCAGATTAAACACAATCAGCCAAGCAGGGGATGAGCGCAGGCTCTTTTTGATCATTAAACGTCGGGGCATGATTACTCCTGTTCAAATTTCATGTACAACGCAAATGAGATTATCAAAATGATCGCAATGGAGATATGGTTCCATCCTGGATGCCAATCAATTAATTCGTATGGATACCCATAAAGTCATCAAAATAATAAATCCCTTCTCCTGGTTCATCATGGATGCCGCCGATATACAAAGCCACTTCGATCACTGATTCAGGCTTGAAGACCGGACTGACGTCCGGCGCGTCGGCGTATTTAATATTATGTGCAAGCTCCGAAAAAGGTACGATGATCATCTGACCTGAAGTGTCACCTTTCATCGGATGAATGGTGTATTCCCACAAATCGTGTATGTTTTTTCCTTCCGCGTTGGCGATGTTGAGTTGAAAGGTCAACTCACGTGCCGATCCGTCCGGTTTCAGCCAGAAACGGATCGCATTGCATCCTGTGAGATCCCATTTCGAGACGCGGCAGATAGGAGCATAAAATTTATCAGCAGATCGGGTGGTGAGATAGGCACATTTTAAGCTATGCTTGCCGCTGCTTTTGATCATTAATTCAAGGCTTTGATGCATCATGCCGCCATGCTGCACGTTATACCAGATTTTGGCCAATTCCTCGGTTGAAGCGTAAGATTCAAAATCTTCCACAAGAACGGCAGCACATGTTCTCTGATCCGATTCGGGGGTGACCGCAAAAAGGGTGGATAAAAGCGATAGACAAATACAGAAAGCTAAATACTTGGTCAAAAGGAATTTCATGTGTGATCTCCTTTTTGATTTTTACCGTCTCTACCAAATGAGTACAAATAGAATCGACTGGGAATTGAGTTGTTGCTTGCGGGATGAGCATCAATCATTCATTTTCATCCTGCCATTCCGATCGCTTTGTCTCAGGAAATCCTGATTTTCCCATCGGCACATCCGGCGAAAGCTGCCATCCATCGCTCCCGCTCAGACTGACCGGCGGACGCGAGTCCCGGCAGCGGATTTGAAATAGAGTAACGCGTGTACTTGTCATTGCCGGTGTTATGATACGGAAGGAGAGTGACGGCCTCAATCGACGGATTCGCTGCAGCAAGTCGCGCCAATGCCGCCAAGTCCTGATCCGAATCATTCAAACCCGGGATGAGGGGGCAGCGCAATTCGACGCGCGCATTATGGCTTGAGAGAAAATTCAGATTACTGAAGATCAAGCGATTGCCGACACCCGTCAATTTTTTATGTTTTTGTGGATCAACGGCCTTGACATCATAAAGGAAAAGGTCCACGACTGGCAGCAGAGCTTCGAGAGCTCGACGTGCACCAAATCCGCTGGTTTCCACGGCTGTATGCACACCCTGTATTTTCAATGCCGACAGCAACTCATGCGTAAATTGCCACTGAGACAACGGTTCTCCCCCTGAAACAGTGACGCCGCCGCCCGATTCCTGATAGAAAGCGTAATCCTTCATCACCTCGCGAACGACCTCCGCCGGCTCGATATCTTGGCCGGTGATTTCTAGAGCATCATAGACACAAGCCTCGGTGCAACTGCCGCATCGGATGCATGAACTGCGGTCGTAGAGATGACGGCCATTTTCCAATTGGTGCGCTGATTTTTTGCAGACCGCCACACAGGCGCCGCAGGCCGCACAACGGTGAGCGATGAAAGCGATGTCCGAAGTCGGAGTGAAGGATTCAGGATTGTGACACCACAGACAACGCAATGGACACCCTTTGAGGAATACCGCCGTCCGAATTCCGGGGCCGTCATGCAGTACGAATCGGTGGATCGCAAAAATACGGCCGGTCACGCAGGTCTCCACAGCTGATCAGCACACGAACGTGCAGACAAAGTCGGTTCATATTTTTCAATGCGAAAGTTCAGCGCGATTTTTATCTCACCTTGTCCCATTCAATACAATGTCCGGTTGATGATCTCGCGTTGAATCTCCACCGGCAGTTTGACGAAATATTCACTGTACCCTCCCACCCGCACGATTAGATGTCCAAAGGCTTCGGGGGTTTGGAGAGCTCTTTCAAGTTCATCCCGATCGGTCACGGTT
>RPQV01000483.1 GCA_003818595.1 Calditrichota bacterium | reverse complement strand
GAATTTGGCGTGAAGGTGCGGATGCCCATCTATGCCTATCTCCGGGGCTGTATCAAAAGTACTTGCCCACTTCATAGACTGCTGCCCGGGTATACCACCATTCCAAACCAACGCAGACGCAGAGATCGCAGAGCATGATAACTAATCTCATGATTTATATCCGGCTGTATTTATTTCAATTTGCAGCGTCAACGGAAATTCTTGCGCGCAGAGCTTTTAATTTCTCCTCACTGCGCTCGTCGAATTGACGTAAAATGCCGGGAGCGAGCCGGTGCACAGATCAACCCCGCACCAAGTTCCAAGGCGGTTAGGATCAACCTGACGATTTCTCGGCGTTCCTCTGCGGCCTCTGCGACTCTGCGTTGAATCTCTTGTAGAACCTTACCTATAGGGTGTGGACGCAAATTTGGAGCCCGACTTGGACTCCAAATGCCTCCCCGCAGTAACTGAGGTATTACGGAGAATATTATTTTCCGCTTGACATTTTATTGGCATTAATCACTTTTTTTTCATACTTTTAACTGTGACCATAGATCAGGAGGATCCATAATGTTGATCAGCCGCATCCTGGTTCCCATGGATTTTTCACCGGCATCTCAGGGATTACTGGCGCATGCTCTACACATCGCCGGACGTTTTTCTGCTCATATTACGCTTTACCATGTCGTCTCTGTCTTTGATGATGATCCTTATAATCCGAAGCAAGAGTTCCCGGAAATTCCTGAATATTATCAGCATCTTGAACAACGGGCCGATGAAGAACTGGAAAAAGTATTAGCGCAATACCCGCATGAAGGTGTTTCCGTCTCCCGTGTGATTTGTCGTGGATTCAGCCCTGCCGAAGAAATTCTGTCTTTTGCTGCGGAGCATGACATTGATTTGATCATCATGGGAACTCATGGACGCAAGGCAATTGCCCATTTATTACTGGGCAGTGTTGCTGAAAAAGTTGTTCATTACGCCTCCTGCCCGGTCTTGACGGCACATGTCAGATCCGACGGAAGCGTACCTGCATCTCCGTATAATCATGTACTGGTTCCCATCGATTTTTCTGAACAAAGCCAACGAGCCCTGCAATTCGCTGCCGATTTTGTCGCCGAAAACGGCGAAATCGATCTGCTGCATGTCGTGGAGGACACCATTCATCCTGCTTATTATTCTTCGGAAGGGGAGACCATTTTTGAGTTGATGCCGAATCTGCGGGAAAAATCTCTGTCCATGCTGAGCACGATCGCCGAGCAACTGCAGGAAAAGATTCCCCAAAAAGTGACGACGACTGTACTGGAGGGGAGTATTTATCAGGAGATTGCGGCTTTTGCACAAACTCGAGGAATAAATCTCATCATTATGGGTACCCACGGAATGAACGCAATCAGTCGGCTTTTAATTGGCAGCCAAGCCAGTCGTGTGATTCGAAATGCTGCTTGCCCCGTCATTACGCTAAAATAGGTGTCATATGGAATGTTGTGAAAAAGTATTGCAGCAAATTTGCGATGATCTCGCCGAAAATATTCATTCACCTCTATGCCAAAAACTTCGCGCGCATCTCGACGAATGCGACGACTGTCGCCAGCAAGTCCAATCCATGCGCAGCGCCATCAAACTGTATCAATGCCTCAAGGATAAAGACGTTCCCGCGGATATTCACAAGCGATTGATCACATTACTCAATGTCGAATAAGTCAGGTGATTATAAATACATTTTTCTTGACTTTGGCATGCAATTTATGTATAATAAGGGTGATATCATATTCACCCTTATTTGTTTGGAGGTGTTATGAAAAAACTGACGCGACGACAACAGGAAGTTTTCGAAACGATTATCTGCCTGATGAAAGAACAGGAATATCCGCCCACAATTAAAGAACTGACGGAAAGATTGGGTGCGGCCTCCCGCAATACCGCCGTTAAACATTTGGCGATGCTGGACCGAAAGGGTTACATTGAATGGAAGAAAAACACCGCCCGCGGGATCAAGGTGCTGGAGCACAAAGGACTGCTTGACAGCCGGGACGAATGGAGTCTGCCTCTGGTGGGCGCCGTCACTGCGGGCATGCCGATGCTGGCGGAAGAAAATATCGAACGTTATATGCCGATTCCCAAATATCTCCTGCAGGTGGCGGAGCGCCATTTCCTGCTGCGGGTTCGCGGCGAAAGCATGTGCAATGCGGGTATTTTGAACGGCGACCTGGTGGTGGTTCGCTCGCAGCTTGAAGCGGATATCGGCGATATCGTGGTGGCCCTGTTGGAAAATGAGGCGACCGTCAAACGCCTGGCTGTTAAAGACGGGCAACGTTATCTGAAAGCGGAGAATCCCGCTTTTCCCGATATTTTCCCGGGGCGAGAATGGAGTATTCAGGGTAAAGTGGTCGCGCTGATGCGGGAAACGGTGGTTTAATCCAATCGAAGAGATTTCTGATCGATGCAGGCGCAGCGGACGGCTGATTTACAAAAAGGATGATGAGATGAAAAGAAAGTTATTATCGATGGTCGTGTCGTCTGCACTGTTGTCGGTGTTGATTTTCAGCGCCTGCAACAGCCGAAACGATCAGCCGGCGGCAGCGGGAAAGTATGGAGCGTTTTCTTTTTCCCATCAGCTCACACTGCCCGGAACGCCGATTGAAATTTATGATGGCGCCACCGGCGATATCAGCGCCTGGTGGGATCATTCCTTTTCGGAAAAGCCGTACAAAATGTATATCGAACCTCATCCGGGCGGCGGCTTTTACGAGATTTTCGATGAATCCGGTGACGGCGTGCTGCACGCTACGGTTACGGCCGCCCATCGGGGCAAGTTACTGCGGTTTGTGGGACCGCTGGGATTGGCTGGGCATGCGGTCAACATGGTCTGCACCTACACCTTTAGCGCCGCGGGCAGCGATTCAACGCTTCTGAAACTTGAGGTGCATGTCTCGGGCGAAATAGAATCTGAATGGCCTGAGTTGGTGAAAAAAGTGTGGATTCATTTTCTCGACGAGCGGCTGCGAAATTATGTTTGCCGAACGGGAACGAAGTAAAAGTATCAGTGATCAGATGAAACCGAGTGGTCGTCACATCATCCATATTGATGTCGCTGATTTCCCGATCGCTGTTGAACGGGTGCTGGAGCCCAAGCTGCGACAGCGTCCGGTCGTGGTCGCTGTTGAAACGACAACCCGTTCTCTTGTATTCAGCGCCTCGGAGGAAGCTCGACAACAGGGAATATTTCGCGGCATGCCCCTCTATATGGCGAAAAAACAGTGCGCCGATCTTCGCGTGCTCCCGCCCAATGAAGACCTTTATCGTCGCGCCACCCAGGCAATGATGGAGGTGCTCGAGAAATTCACCCCCGTTTATGAGCCGCTGCGTTTCGGTCATGCCTATCTCGATATGACGGGTTCCACGCGCCTGTTTGGAGATGTCAAAGATGCCGCCGCATCCATTCAGCGCGAAATGCGTGCGCGCTTGTCGCTCGGCTCTTCCGCAGGAGTTGCCGCCAATAAGCTGGTTAGTAAAGTCGCCTCTGATTTCGTCTCCGGACTCGGCGATCGTTTTGGGCTATACGATGTTCGCCGCGGCGATGAAGAGTATTTTTTAGCGCCGCTTTCCGTTCGTTATCTTCCCGGAGTCCGCAACAAAGTTTATGATGAATTGCGGGATTTAAATGTGCGGATCATTCATGATCTGGCCGAAATACATGTTGAACATCTGCAGATGGTCTTTGGGCGTTTTGGACAGGTACTCCATCAGCGCGCCCTCGGAATAGATCCCCGTCCGGTGCAGCCTGTGAGACAGGCGCCGGAAATGGTGGAAGTGGAACAATTGGATGATGACAGTAACGATTACTTTTATTTGCTGGCG
>RPQV01000482.1 GCA_003818595.1 Calditrichota bacterium | reverse complement strand
GCTTATCGCATTTATATTTGACCTTCAATTGGTAACTTTGCAGCAGAACTACCGAATCCTGCAAAATCGTCTCCTTCAGCCGCTCAAAATCCACCAAAGCCGTTGAATCCTTGGGAAGAAACGTAGAAAGCTGATTCAAATAATTCGATTCAGCATCTTTTCCCCATCTGGTGAATAATCCCGGATTGGCATTTGCGACAGCTGGTTCAGGAATAAAAGTAAAAGACTTTAATGCTGAGGAGGTATCGGACAAACATCGTAAATAATTGGTGACATTTTTTTCCGAAATTGCATTTTTCAAATTGATCATAACGTAGCTCGGAGAGGTGGGTTGAATCCAAGTAGATTGGACTTTGACAGGAGGTTCGGGCTCTCTGGTCGCAAATGGATTTTCACATCCACAATGTACCAATAACAGCATCATCAATAATTTGGCGATAGATTTTGACATCTCGATCATGCTTTTTGCAAGTCTGTTAAAAAACATCAAAAAAAAGGATCATGTCATTTAATCACATAACAAAACCAAAAAGATTTAAAATCCACCAGTCGTCTCTCAAGAAATGTAGTAATATGTTTGATCAGTTTTCCTTTTACCTCTCCTCTGTTGTGATGTGCACCCCGGCTGATCTCACAAGTTAATTTACCTGATAGTGGTTCAAGATTCAAGAGCTTTTTTTGCTGTTGTACTTTAATGATCGTTTTTCGCGAATGCCATTCTTGCCAATTAATAGCGAGTTGAATTTTCCAGATGTGCGTAAAAGGTGCAAACGGTCAATCATCATATCACGTATTTCTTCCGGCCGATAGGTATCAATGTAAAGTCGAGTTGTCCCTTCAATTCCAGCGTGTCTATTTTTTCGCCATTTAATGAGCACAAACCAAGGGAAAAAGCAATCCGAATCGCGGGGAGGATAATACCACTCCTCGTTGCAGGCTTCCCCTGAACCCAGAGCGGCATGAATACTGAGCAAAATTTCCGAAAAGCCTTCAACCTCTCGATGTGTATGTTCAAAAGGTCTGCACCCTGAGCTTTTTGAAAAAACAGCAACTGTGGAAAAGGGTTGCCCGATATCCGCTACAGCAACAGCGTAGTCATTTTCACAAATAGCCAAATTGTGCTGATTTTTCAGATAATTTACATAATCGTTAAAAACCTCCGGGTTTGCTGAAACCTGCCTAACGCAGCGACCGATGCTGTAACCCCAAAAATCAAGCCCCAAAATCTGTCGGTGTAGATGTTCCAAGGTGGCTCCAGCATCTCTCCGCCAATTGGTATATACTCCGGCAAAACGAACGAAACGATTCTGTTCGTAGATATCTGATAAAGCATCGATGGTGAGCACAGTGTAAATATGGTGCTCAAAGGCAGTCATCTCGCCAGTGGAATAAAGATCATGGTCAGTCACCGCATCAGGGCGAAAGTGAAATTGTGGGAGAATCAGATCATGAGCACCACCAAAAAATCCATCAGCCAATTCATACAGAGCGGAATCCTCGATTCTTGCTTTCTGCTGACTGGAGCGTCTGGTTATGTGTTCAAGCAGGGAACGTACATGCTCTCTGCCAAGCTCGCTGGACAGATAATTCTCTTTCATTTTTATCTGCTGCGACGTGAGGGAATAAGAATAATTCTTTTTCCAATAGTCGATACTGATAATTTCAAACAAATTACTGATCCGCCGGAACAGAGCGGGTTGCGCAAAGATCTGATTTGCTGTCAGCATCCGTTGGATTTGAAGAAAATTCTCAATATTGATCACACGGGACTTTTCAGGCGTCGTGTAAAAATAATTTTTTGGACAAAAAGTACAATACCCCTCAACATCAACCTTTTTCAGTAGTTGCGGGACGGACGTTCCTTCGGTATGCACCGGTCGATGTCTGCGCCCCGGGGTATACCAACATTCAGTACCAGAAAAAGGATTCCGGTACTTGATTGTTCCATCAGGACAACGCTCAATTAAGTTCAAAAGGAACTTGATTCTCCATAGTCAGAATTACTTGACAAACTGCCTTGCAAAAGCTGCTGCGCTGAGATATTCACCAGTCGCCTTTTTAATCATTTCCTGCCAGGGATACTTGGCGCCCAAAGTAAAAACCCTCTTACGCATAAAATCACCTAATTTTATCTGCTCAACCCAGGCAACCTGTTCATCAGAAGCCGCTTTCAGAACATTATCCCGATAATATTCATACAGTTGTGAAGCGAACAGCTCTCCAAGAAGATAATTATGATAATAGGCAGGATAAAGCGCAATGTGAATTTTTGTTGCCCAATCCGGTTTAATGCGCTGCGGAGGCGGAGTCACATGTTGGTACTTTTTTATCAGTCCCCACCATAAGGCATTCAAGTCCTGGTCCGGATTGGCATACATTTCTTTTTCGAAATAGTACATGACCATTGCCCAGCGGGCAAAGATGATTTGCTTAAGCTGCATATATTTATCTGCAACCGCAGTGATTTCATCCCGCTCCTGGTTTGACAACCCCAGCATCTCCTGCATCCAAACTGGATGGCGGCTCAGACGACCAAAAAACATCGCAACACCTTCGGTTGTAAAGGAATGAGCGGCACCCCGCAGAAGCCAGGGTGTCGAGGGGGATTGATACTGATCGTAAGTAGCATGTCCCAGTTCATGCAGCATGGTTTCCATCCACCGTTCATTGTTGACAACATTGCATAGAATTCTCACATCTCCTTCTCGATCAATATCGGTGGAAAAAGCATGCGGATTCTTACCGGCGCGCTCATACAAATCACTATGCAAAAGAATTTGATCGACGGGAAGATGAATGCCCTGAAAAAACAGCCGCGCTAATTCGACCACATCACGATTTTCATAATAGCGATCCAAATCAACGGCAAAGATTTGCGGCGTTTCTTGAAAAAACAAGTCATGATAATGCCATGGCATCAGGTTATGGCGATCGATATCATAGTTAAATGAGAGTATGCTGTCCAATTCAGCTTTGATTCGCAGAAAAGGCTCTTCGCTTAATTGCTGCAATTCAGCCATGAGAGCATCCAACTGATCCGGATCCTGTTCAGCCGAAGTCAGCGACAGAGTATGAAAATTTGCAAATCCAAGTGATTGGGCTGCTTCATTACGCAATTTCACTAAATGCAGGATATCCATTGAAACCGCTTCCCCCACCTGTTTTCCTGCTTCCCAGGCTGCCTGACGAATATCACTGTTTTTTTCAGTTTTAAGGATGGCATCAATTTCATTTTGATTAACCAGTGTTCCATTCATCTCTCCTCTAAAGGTGCTGAATTTCCTTTCGACAAGCGAAGTTTGATTCACGATCCTTTGCTGTAGAAGCGGATCGATTTGATTGGGCAGAAATTGATTATAAATTACCTGGAGTTGACGTTTTAACAGGGAATCAGTCGCCGTTTGGGTGAGGAGGGTTTTCAAAATTTCAAATTGTTTCTGATCGCCGGTAATTTTTTTCAATTGAAGATCATATTGACTGAATAGATCAAAATTTTCGTCTTTGCCGGTGGTTGCAGCCTCCCAATAAGCGATATTTGCCGCCATTTGCAGAGGCTTTACAAGCCGGACATAGGCATCAATGTATGACTGCATCGGTTCTGCTATTCCTTTCGAGCCAAAACAACAGAATAAAAAGAGACTCGTCACAAATAAATCCATTTTCTTCATTTTTTATCCTCAATATTTAAATGAAAAATAATACTGATTTAATCTGCAAAGAACAAGTTATTTTACTCCAGAAAACTGATTTGGGCGCCTTGTTGCATCTTTGTATAATTTTTTATAATTTGACTCTATCTTAATAGGAATCTTTATGAAAAAAGGCAAAAAAGAAATTATTGTTATCG
>RPQV01000481.1 GCA_003818595.1 Calditrichota bacterium | reverse complement strand
TGCAGGATCCCTCATGGGCGGTTTTCCGCTTCCCCAACAATCAGGTGCAAAAGTTCGACAGGATCTCGATCATCACTGACAATGGCACGGATGATGATGTCTATCAGGTGCGCCAGGTGCAGAAAATCGACATCTACACCTCAACCACAGGACTCGAAGACAAGGATTTTCAGCTGGTGAAAAAGATCCGCGTCAAATCCGCCGAAAAGACCGAGGTCAATCTGGGATATCTGGTGGAAGCCAAATATGTCAAGCTGATTCTTCCCACTACTTTTGCGTCCCAGGGATGGCGTCAGCTGGTGGAATTCAGTGTGCAGAACAGCGGTAAAAACGGCGAGTCGCTGCCGAAATCCGAGAGCACTCCCGCTGCACCCGCAGAGTTCCGCTTGGCACAGAATTACCCGAATCCCTTTAATCCGGCTACTCATATTCAGTACGCCTTGGCTCAGGATGGCCCCGTCACCCTGACCATATACGATGTGACCGGTCGAGTCGTCACCGAACTCGTCAATGAACAGCAGACAGCGGGCGAATACGAGATCACCTGGAATGCAGAGAATGCAGCCAGCGGTCTCTATTTTTACCAAATCGTCGCCGGCTCATTCCGAGAAACCAAACGGATGCTGCTGATTCGATAGGTGAATCGTGTGGGGTCAATCTTTAAGGTTGACCCTCTTTTTCTTACCGGGAGTCCGACTCCCAGTCGGGCTCCCTGTAAGAAATTTCTCCACTTTCACCTCTTCTGCACAATCGAAAACGATAGGATTTCCCCCTTCCCCCTCTCACAAATCAATCGACCCGAACCATCTCCTCTTACTCGGAGTCGGACTCCCAGTCGGGCTCCCAGTAAAAATTCTCACAGATCAATCAACGCGAACCATCTTGATCATCGCCGAGTATACTCCAGCCTCAAGCCTGCACAAATGGACACCGCTCGGTAGAAAATCCGCGTGAAACGGGATATGATGCGATCCTGATTCCTGCAGCTCATCAACCAAATTGGCGATCAGCTTGCCATTGACATCATAAACCTGCAAGCGGACATAATTGTCATCGGTCAAAGAATAGCTAATCGTCGTGCTCGGATTGAAAGGATTGGGATAATTCTGATCGAGCACAATGGACTGCGGCGATCTCAAATGGTCATCATCACCCGCCTTGACTTGGGAAGGTGCATTCATCAAATCAACTATTTCATCCTCAGACAATACCCCTTCATAGATCGCCACATCGTCGATCATGCCCTGCCAATTATACACGGCGCCGGGCGGCATGCCGCCAATGACGATGGGTTGTATCGTTTGGAAAATCGGTACAACAAGGGAAGGATCGGAAACAAGTTCGCCGTTATAATAAATGCACACGACTCGTTCCGACAAATCCGCGGTCATGGCGACATGATTCCAAAAACCCTCTTCAAAGGTGTTTTCAGGACTGGTGACATCCGTACGGTCAACGCCGTCTGAAGCCTCAACAATGACGCACTTGTTGCTGGTTTCCCAGTTGTTGACAAACAATTTGAAACCATCAATCCGGCTGCCACCTTCACAATTACCGATGATGGTCTGAATATTTGTTTGTTCCGGATTTAGTAAAGTCCACGAGGTGATGGAGAATGTCTCGCCCAGATCGATGCTTCCGGCAGAGGCGTAAGCCGTTTTGCCCAACAACAGGCTGTGGCTGCCTTCGGCGGAAACAGTGGAGTAAGTCGCCCCATTTTGGAGTGTCAGTGAATGGCCGTTTCCGGAAACGTCCTCAGTGCTCTCATTGAACGTCCACCGCGCAATGAGCTTTCCTTCCGCATGGGATGACAGGAACGGCAGCAAAATGCAGCCCAGGAGCACCACAAGACCTCCCGCTCTAATTTTTGTATTCATCGCGTAATCCCTCTTTCTTGTTTTATGATTTGAACTTGCCTAATAGTAATAAAAATCATCACCAGCACCAAAGAAAAAATTCATATTCAGCAATGAGGAACGACAATAAAACAGCAGCAAATCGGACAAAACCGCACCCTTTGCTGTCGATAACTCTCGAAAATTGCGCACCAATGACCCTAGAAATCAGCATTATTTATTCTTGCTTCAATACTGCATTATATGCATATTATTAAAGACAATAATCTGGATTGAAAGGAGGCTCTCATGAAACGACTAGTCGTCCTCTGGCTGGTTTCAGGGTTTTCAACGGCTCTCCAGGCTGGTTCCAGTACCGTCAATATCTGCATCAATGAATTCATGGCTTCCAATCTCTATACACAACTCGATCCGGAATACACTGATTTCCCCGATTGGATTGAACTTTATAATGCCGGCGAAGAGCCGAGGCATCTCGGCGGCATTTTTATCACAGATGATTTTGATAATCCATTAAAATGGCCATTGCCGGCCGACGCCGTCCTGCAATCCAAGAGTTTCTTTATCATCTGGGCGGACGGAAGCGGACACGATAATCATGCCGATTTCAAGTTGGCAGAAAGCGGCGGAGAAATCGGCTTGTTCATGCAGGATGGCACTGCCCTTGATGCCGTCACCTATGATGAACAGCTGGATGACATTTCGTATGGTCGCTGCCCCGATGGAGGCGCAAACGGATATTTCTTTCCCCAACCGACATTCAATGGCGCTAATGCTTCCATCGGAACTAAAAGCCCTCACCGTACGACCACGCCCTCATTTTCATCGACGGGCGGATTTTATACTCAAGGCTTGGATCTGACTATTACTGCAGATCCCGACGCCTCGATCCATTATACATTGGATGGTTCAATCCCCTCCCTTCTTTCCCCTCAATACAGTCAACTCTTACGGATAGACGCCACCACTGTCGTCCGCGCGCGGGCATTTGTTCAGAATTTCATTCCCAGCAAAACGGAAACCCAAACCTTCATCATTCATGAACCGACAACACTGCCCGTGATCTGCATTGCAACACCGTCAGAGTTTCTATTTGATCAAAAAATCGGCATCACCGTGGGAACTCCCGTGGCCGATGATTTAGGCGCTCCACCTCCTTTTGATCCAAACGCTAATTTCTGGAAAGACTGGGAACGTCCGGTCTATATTGAGTATTATGAAAACGATGGCGACTGCGGCTTTGCCCAGCAAGCCGGGATCAAGATATTCGGCGGCTATTTTGGACGACAAATACGTCAAAAAGCCTTTACCCTTTTCGCTCGCGACAAGTATAATAATCCTGATTTTGACTATCCCCTCTTTCCCGCGAAAAACATCGAATCGTTCAGCCGTTTCCTGCTGCGCTGTTCGAGCAATGACTTTAATCGGACATTTATCCGCGATGCGATGATGAACACCTTGGTCATGGGACAGATGGATGTCGATGCACAGGCGTATCAACCTGCCGTCGTTTATATCAATGGCGCCTACTGGGGATTATATAATATCAGAGAAAAAACCAACCAATTCTATCCGGAGAGCAACTATGGCATTGATGCTGACGACATTGATTTAATTCAAGCGATCGATGGGGTGAACACAGCCGTTCATGGAGACGGAGCGCATTATATGAATCTCGTCGATTATGTAAAAAGCCACGATCTGGCTGTCCCCTCTCACTATGAATATGTCCAATCTCAAATGGACGTCGATGAATTCATGAACTATTTTATGACTCAACTTTATATCCGCAATCATGACTGGCTGCATCAAAACATCAAATGCTGGCGGCAACACAGCACGAACGGCAGATGGCGCTGGCTGCTCTACGATCTGGATTGGGGATTCAGCGGTGAAATCATGCAGGGTGATGAACAGTATAAAACCAACAGTCTGCAATGGGCTTTATCTCAGGGAGAAGTATCGATCCTCTTTCAACGTCTTTTAGAAAACC
>RPQV01000480.1 GCA_003818595.1 Calditrichota bacterium | reverse complement strand
GGAATCAACCACTGCTATTTTGCCATTGCGGACACCACAGAAGATCGACCTAACGTGATGTATGAACTGGGGCTGGTTCACGCCACCAACAAGCCTGTTATTCTGCTAAGGCGAGCGAATCCAGACGGTTCAATGCCTCCGGCGCCGTTTGATTTTCAAACTCAGAGTATCCTGAAATATGGAGATGATTTGAGTGATCTGCGACGTCGTCTTGAAGACGCCATCGCAATCATGTGCGGCAAAATATAGATATTCTCGATACAGACCCCGGGGTCGCCCAAAGAGGAATGATCTGATCTCAGTGTATCGATCGCGGCGACCCCGGGGTCAAAATCAAAAAAATGGGGGGAACCATGCCTACAAGAAAAACACCGTTGCTGGATGGCTTTGGCTATCATATCTACAATCGCGTCAATGATGATGTTCAGCTTTTTTATGGAGACTCGGATTACTGCTTGTTTCTCAAGCTGTGGCGGGAATCCCGATTTGAAGAGTGCTGTCGGCTTTACGCCTATTGTCTGATGCCGAATCATTATCATCTGCTCCTTAAATTCACTCACGCTGACCAATTCCCTGGTAAAATGAGTCGTTTGTTTGACCGGTATTTAAAAAAGCTCAACCGAACTATCCAGCACTCCGGGCGATTTTTCGACAATCGATTCAAGAACAAAATCATCACCGATGATTCCTTTCTGGTATATCTGTGCACCTACATTCACCGAAATCCCTTGGAAGCCGGATTGGTGCAGCAACTTGAAGAGTGGCCTTACTCAAACTATCTTGAATTTGTCGGCAAAAGAAGGGGCAAGTTGTGGGATGAGGAGTTTTTTCATTTATATTTTTCAAATCATGAAGATTATGAAGCGCTGATTAAAAATGGTTCAGTCTCGGGACTGGATCCATTTATTTTTGATGAATGACAGACCCCGGGGTCTGTCGCGGTCTGTCGCCGCCGCAACTCCCCTGCGCGCAGTCTGCGCGCAAATGCGGTATTTTAAAATTCAGCTGACCGTCTATTTATTTATTTAATAATAAGTTAAACATCCTCTTTCTCCACGGCACGGGATTTGTCCTAATCGCTGCAGCAAGCGAAAGGAGAATCCATGAAAAAAGGCAAATCCCTGCACAACCAACTGGCCGGACTGGCAGCAGCCGGCATTCAAGTCAATGCCCCCAAGCTCAAACGAGACATGTGTTCGCAGTTTTCGGATTACAACGAATGGATACGCGAATACGTCGTCAATGCCGCTGATGCCGGCGCGCAAACCTGCCTCATCTGGGGCACCGAAGAAGGCGAAGTTCAAAGCGTTCACGTTGCCGATGACGGTCATGGGATGAACCGCGAAGGTCTTCTGCTCTTCTTCACCCTCTACAAATCGGATAAAAAAGAGAGCCGCCGACCCGTGGGCAGGCACGGCATCGGCAAACTGTCGGTGGCCGCCATTCCCGGACAGTGCGGCTTTTCCATCCTCACTTCAAACGGCAAAGAAGCATGGCGCGCTGAAACCGGTTCGCTGCTCGAAGAGACGCCGATCACTCTGGAACGCCTCGAACCGGTGCCGGATCATGGCACGACATTTTGCATTCAATTCAAAAAGAAAAAATCACTGCATCAGATGATGCATGATCTGGAGCAGATCCTGGAAAAATATGTCAGTTTTCTACCGCTCAGCATCAGGATTCTGATTCCAGCGGACGAAGACAAAGGAAAATCGGAGTACTGGCACGAAATCGGCAGACACTGGGAATTCGGCGCTGCCGCCTTTAGTCAGTCACACGAGTTGGTGCTTCAGGGCAACCGCTTTGAGGTCATACTGAGCCTGGAGGACGGATCGCACGACATCTATCAAAATCGGGTGTTCGTCACCTCCAAATACAACCTGCTCTCTTTTGATCTCGGACAAGCTTGGCAGATTCCCCATCTCGCCATCCGCGTCGACAGCCCGGACTTTGAGCTGCCTTTTGGTCGCCATTGCCTGAGCAATGAGGAAATTCTACGCCCGCTGACGCGGCAGATCCGCACCCAGCTGTTGCCGGAGTTACTCGCCAACATGGCGCCCTACTTTTATCGCAATGATGCGCGCGGCGCCATTCCCGAAATGGAAGAAATCATTGCGGCATTGTGCCTGTGCGACGCCGATTTCTCCCAGAACTGGACTCGCTGGCCGATATTACGCCTGGTGAACGGAAGCCGCTTGTCTTTCAGCGATTTGACTAAACTGGTGCGCGAGACGGGGAAAATTTATATCGCCAATGAGGATGAAGCAGGCGTGGATTACAGCTTTTTCGACGGCCCGGTGATGAGCCGACAGCAGCCGGAAAAAGGGCTGCAAGTCATCGAAAAGACTTTTGCCGCACGTCTCATCAACCTGCAGCAGCAGGACCTGGTGATGGAAGCACCCGCCGGTTCAGGCCCGGAATTAACCCAGGAGGAAAATCAATTCGCCCAGGCACTCGGATTTCATCCCGAGGTTTTGCAGGGTAAAATGGATGAGGATGATGACGACGAGGACGGTCATTTCAATCTCGTCGACGAAGATAAATTGGACAGCACCCTGCAGGAACTGAAAAAAGCGCAGGCCGACCTGCAGGACATTACCTGGCGCGTCAGTCATCTGGTTGAGCGGGATGGTAGGACGCCCTGCCTGCGCTATCGGTTCCTCTGTCGAGAAAACGAGGTGATTCTCAATCTGTACCATCCTGACGTGCAAAAGCTGGTCAAGCTGGCGGGCGAATTGCCGCTGCTGGCAGGACATTGGGCGATCGCCATGTGCCTGACTGAAGAGACCAGCATCCTGGCTCATCTTTCGGCTGAAGAGCGGGAGGACATTCTGCTCGTTGATGCCATGGCCAAGCTGAGCGAAGGACAACAGCGATCGCGTAGTCGTCGCAGAGAACGCACTGTCGACGCCGATGCCGCAGACCTGGAATTGTGGAATTTCATCCGTTCGGCCATGGATCGCCATTCGCTCGCCAATTAATACAGCACCCAATGAATAGTTTTAGATGAGATAATTATTGCAGATAAAAAAAGGCAGGTGAAAATATGAAATATCGGGTAACTGAACAAATAGAGCTCGCCCACGGCTTGGAAGTCGATCTCAAAGAAGGTTGGAAGAAAATCACTTCGCGCCAGTTCGGCGGCAATCCGGGGCGGGCGGCCTCTGAACTGCTGCAGAACGCCATTGACAGCTATGCGGCCGACGTACCGATCAACGAACGCCGCATCGACATCAAAACCACTCAGCAAAGCCTGAGCGTCATCGATTACGGCAGCGGTCTGGACCGCAAAAAACTGCAATTGCTGGTCACCCTGGGGGGGACAGACAAGGATAATAATGCCGCGACCATCGGCTTTTTCGGTGTTGGTTTTTTCAGCATCTTTAATCCGCGGCTGCAGACCAACCGGGTGCGGGTGATCACCCGCTGCGAAGGATCAATAGTCGAACTGACCTTTCAGGTCAATCATCCTGAAGAACCGCCCACGATCACTGTCGCGGTTCTGGATCAGACCATCAATTTCAGCACCTGTGTGGAAGTCCATTTCACGACTCCTTCATCGGTAAATCTCTGCCTGGACGCAATGGAAAATGCGTTGCGTTATTATCCGTGCCGCTTCACCATCAATGGACTGCAGCATCACTCCATCTGGGAACATGCCCGCCGGGAAAAGGCCTTTATGTTCGACGACGGCTTTTGTCAGGGCTTTATCGAAAGGGGTCACTATTTTGAAAGTGTAACCATGCTGTGCAAATATGAACGGATCATGTCACTTTCTATGGACGCTCTCATCACCGGCGGTCACAACATGACCAACAGCCTGGATGATTATTATCCCGGCAGCATGCCCTGCATC
>RPQV01000479.1 GCA_003818595.1 Calditrichota bacterium | reverse complement strand
TTCAATATGAATATTGTCTCACCACCTCGAAACTGATGGGCGGCGAGGGATTTGAATGCGAGGATGCCATTACCAATTAGAGGCAAGCGGATCAGATTTATTTCAACATCACGCAAGTCGTAAAGATTGACCTCGCACGAAATCTAATGATTAACGCAGAGACGCCGAGGCCGCAGAGGAACGCAGAGTATTTTTGCTTTCTTTGCGATCTTTGCGTCTCGGGCAACCACATAACTCTTTTTCAATGCTGACGATGATTTCCTCCCCACCTGAAGCCGCTTCCCAAATTATAATCTACTTTGACAACAAACACTTTACAACCAGCTTGACATCACCGGCGACCATTTGAATAAAATACAAGCCGGAAGATCGTATTTTCCCTGTTTCCCAAACGGTCGAATGAGTTCCTGCATCCAGAGTTACATTCACCAATGTCTCCACCAGTTGTCCCTGAATGTTAAAGATGCAAATTTCAACTGGACTCTTTTCGCCCAACTGAAAGTCTATGCGAGTTGCCTCGTTAAAGGGATTCGGATAATTTGGGTGCAGGTTGAACAGGCTCGGAACATGCTCGTTCTGCATCCTGTCAACCGCAGATGGCGCCGCCGTTGGGAAAGAAAAATCATCAAAATAGAGGGTGCCGGCGCCATGCCCTCCGTCACCCGCTTTGATCGTCAGCCGCAGGGTCTCCAAAATGGACAAATCAAAAGGAATGGAGGCATCCCGTGTCTCGAAATCTGATAACGGAATGGTCATGATGCCGGACTCTGAACCGCTCAGAGAAAAGGTGTAGGTCCAGAATTTGCGATTAACATTATAGATGCGTATCTCGATCTCCCGTTTGGAATCGTCATGCTGCAGCCAAAAGGTCAAATAACGTCCGCCTTTAAAACTGTGGGTGATCTGCTTTTCAATAACAGCCGTATATTGATAGTCGCCGCCGATTCCATAGTCGACTTTGATTGCAAACTGTCCATGACCGACCGCAGGTGCCAGAGAAATATCCGCTTTGCCGGACTTGGTCACCCAATAATTTTTTAATTGAGAATCAGAGTGATAAACCTCAAAATCATCGAGAACGGTTCGGTCCTGAACTCGGATGACCAGGGTATCAGCAGCCAAGCCTGATGAGGAGGCAATGATCCTGGCTTCTCCCGATTCCGCTGATGGTCGATAATGGACGACAGCGACGCCGTTTTTCGCCGTCACCTGCGGGGAATCGATTAAATCACCAACCCCCTGCAGAGAAAAGGCGATGATTGCCTCTGCCTGAGGACAAAAACGGCTTTGCCTGTCGAATAGATAACAGGTTATTGCGCACGTCAGCGTATCAATATTGAGGATGCGATACTGATCTGCAGACAATTCCAATAAAGCCGGTGTGACGCCGCCCTGTGCCGGTTTGATCTTGAAAGCAATATCCGGACAAGCGCCGTTCGCGGGAGGAATGATATCGCGCAGTTGACCGTCGACATGAGGACGAATAGTCGTCCCCATCTCTTTTCCATTCCAGGGATCATAATAGCTGACCGCGTAAACCGGAATATCAGGACGCAGAACGTCCTGAAGATCGAACTGCATCCTGGTAATGTCCTGCGCATAAATTTGACGCATCCAGCCAAAAGCCGTCGAATCGCCTCTCATGCCGAAAAGATCATAGTCATCGGTCTTGACGGCAAAATGCTCCCGACTATCCTTGACGAAATCGATATCCGCGACAAACTTGGCCAAATGCGCCATTTGCTCCCGCTCCACATTCCGAATGGGATCGCTGAACGTCCACCAATAGGGAGTTGCCGCCAGGCCATTGGTGAGACTGGCCCATATGGCGTTATGATACATGGCTGTGTAATCCGGCGACCGCAGAGCAACCGTGACCAAATCCGCTCCGGCTTCGCCAAAAATTGCCGGTTTGGCGAAGGCATTCCAAAACCTCTGCGTCGCGAACGCATAATTTTCCATACTTGAACGCAGAGTATTGCCGAGGTACGGGGTCGGCCAACCTTGTGACTCATAGACATGTATATTGGGAAGATCGATGAGGTCATACATTTCCAGCCAATATTCGCCAAAACCGCCGCTGCGGGATGCGGTGGTTGGGTGCTGAAATGCATCGTTCTCTTTAAAATAGTGATCCACTTTATGTACCCATTCTTTCGCTTCATCGTGGCGTCCGGCCGCCCACCCATCCGTACCATTGATTTCATTCATCATCTCCCAGATACCCATCGCACGACTGTAACTGAATCGGGCAATGAGGTAGCGATACTGTTTTTCCTGATACTCCCAGCAGGCCTGATCGCTGTAAACATCCACCACATCGCACACAAATCGATAAGGATTTTGATGCCATTGATGCGCCCATACAGTCGCTGAAAAGAGATCATGCGGCCAGAAACAGAACATCATGGTCAAATCACGCGCCTCGGCAACCTGCAGCAGCGTGTCTATCTTTCCACATTTCATTTGATTATAACGGCCCAATTGCTCCTCAATCAGTCCATAACCGTTGACCATTCCGCCATATGTAATATTCCAAATGGCAAAGGTGTTGCCGCCGTATTTCTTCAGCTCGTCGAATTCTTCAATGCTGTTTCCCCAGGGCGTATACATGCCGACGCCATAAAATGGTGCGCCGTCATCATGAACCAAATAATGAGGATTCTCAGTCGCGGGCTTGATCCATCCATGATGCGGCGATTGCACCGCCGTGAAGGTCCTCACCTCGCTCTGCTGCGCTCCATCCGCATTATTCGCCGTGATGACATAGCTCCACATACCGATTTCATTCGGAGAAAAGCGAACCTTCCATTCGGACACATGACGATAATCATCGAAAAATCCGAATAGATGCCATGGTTTGCCGGAAGGCGAAGTGAAAACTGCCGTCACATCAATCTGTTCCGGGTCGTAGGGATTGTCATACGTCAAGCCGTCCAGACGGTAAACCGCCTCAAATTTTTCATACAGACCGATAGTGGTCGCGTTGACACGGGTGATGGTGATGGCGGCATTTACACCGATACCACTCAGCATGATCAGAACAACAACAATGCGATTAAGGTTGCTTAACATTTATGCTCCTTCGACAAGATATTGGAATCGCCGATTTACTCTATAACATAAAATATATGAAAAAGTAACCGGAATCAAAGAAAAAGATTCAAGCATCACTCTCAAACCATTCGCAAAAAAAGCAGATCAAGCCGAGGGGACGACAGGGAATATTCAGCAATTGATTCAGGTTTCAGGAATTAACTGAAATTCAACCAAATTTGATTTAATCCTGAAAGCGGAGGCTATTCAATGAAATGCAAATTATGTCTGATGATCATGGTTCTCACACTGATTGCCTGCACAACGGTGCCGCTGACCGGAAGAAAACAGCTGAGTATAATCCCGCAATCCGAGATGTTGGCCATGAGTTTTCAGCAATATGACAGCTTTTTAGACGAGAACAAGATCAGCGCCGATAAAAACAATGATGCCATGGTGAAAAGAGCGGGCACCCGCATTCAAAAGGCGGTGGAATCTTATTTTGCCCAGCAGGGCATGTCTGACCATCTCCAAGGTTACCAGTGGGAATTTAATTTGGTCGAGAGTAACGAAGTGAACGCCTGGTGTATGCCCGGCGGCAAGGTCGTGGTTTACAGCGGGATTCTGCCGATTGCCAAAGATGAGGCCGGTTTGGCGGTGGTGATGGGCCATGAAATCGCTCATGCGATTGCCGAACACGGCAATGAGAGAATGAGCCAACAGCTCCTGCAACAGGCGGGAGGCGCCGCTCTCTCCGTCGCCCTAAAGGACAAGCCGGAACAGACTCAGGCTCTATGGATGACGGTTTACGGTGTTGGTACT
>RPQV01000478.1 GCA_003818595.1 Calditrichota bacterium | reverse complement strand
CTCAAAAATCGTCTGGATTTGGGAGGAGGAATCTACCATAACGCCTATTTTTTCCTTTCCCAATCCGCCGGTTGGATTCGAGATCGCAATTACGGCGTCAGCCTTCTCGCCAGCAATCCATTTGACCGCTATACGCGTCTGAGCGGTGGTTTGTCTTTAATGGGCATTAACCGAAACTATATGGATCTCCCCGATGATTATGTCGACTGGATGGTAGCCCGCGGATATTTAGCACCTCGGGATCGTTTTTTTGTGCTCGGCAATTTAACCTATACCAAAGACACGACAGTCTGGGGATATACCGGGCCCACAAATGGCGGACGTTGGGGAGTTGGCGTGACGTCCAGCCCGCAATTAGGAAAACACGGTGTTGAATTCTCCACCCTGCGCGGAGATTGGCGCCGCTATTTTCGCGTCAGACAGGATTATATATTCGGCCTTCGGACCTCCGGAGGGGTCAGCTACGGCAAACATCCGCAAAAGTTCTTTCTCGGCGGAACCCCCAATTGGATCAATTATAGCTATAACGGCGGATTACGCGTGGATCGCATCGAAGAGATTTATTTTTCCTCATTTGAAATGCCGCTGCGAGGCGCCAGTTATTATGCCCTTGAAGGCAATCGCTTTGTAATGACCAATATTGAATTTCGTTTTCCGTTCGTACGCTATTTGCAGGCCGGTTTTCCTCTTCCACTCTTTTTATCCAATATTGGCGGTGCGTTGTTTCTCGACACCGGCTTTGCCTGGGATCGTGAGGAAAATGTTCGTTTTTACAACTCCGATTCAGAGGATGATCCTGCTGATCAAAAAACACTGTTCACCCGCGCACCCAATGGATTGTTTAAAACACAAGATGTTTTTGCGGGAATCGGTTTCGGCCTGCGCATGAATCTTGGATTTCTGCTCTTGAGAATTGACTTTGCCTGGCCGACAAATTTTTACAGCACCAGCAAAGACATGACAATATTGTGGTCTCTGGGTGCTGATTATTAACGGCAGCTGAATATATGACAGTGAAACGGCCGGCCATTATGATGAATGAGGACAACATGATCAAACGCTTTTCCATATATTTTTTTCTGTTTTTATTGCTATGCGGCAGTCGTTTTTCCTGGGCGCAACACCCAAAAGATATGTCCAGCTCGCGCCGTCAAAATATGTTCGGCAAAGAATTGTTCATCTATCAGAACTACAACTTTGCGGATTCCACCTCTGAAGAGCTGAGCTGCATGGAATTTCATTTTGGCGTGGTCAATGATATCCTGACATTTGTCAAAACAGAAGATGATCAATTCCGTGCCCGTTATGAGATTTCAATCATCATTTACAATGATAAAAGTGAAGCTCTCGTCGAAAAATCCGTGTCGCATCGCGTGAATGTTGACAACTTTGCCGAGACAAACTCGCGCAGCAATTCGCGTCATCATGCGATATCCGTCTCGTTGCCGCCAGGGCGATACCGGGGAGTGCTTAAACTGACAGATAGTGAATCGGGAGAAACCATTTCGCAGGACCTCGATTTAACATTCCGTGGTTTTCAACGCGACGTCCTACATCTGAGCGATATCATGTTTCTCGACAAAATTGACAGCAGTCAAACGGCGATGAATTATACACCGACGATGCAGAATATTTTTGAAGCATTATCATCGGCATTCTCAGCTTATCTTGAAATCTATCCACCACTCCTTGAAGGAACAGTCAACGTACAACTTTCCATCACTGATGCAAAAGAACAAAAAGTTCTGATAGGCAATCACCAGTACAGCGCCAATCGACGTTCAGTGCCGATCATCATCCCGTTTCGTGAACATTTGACGCGACCTGGCGATTATATCCTGCGGATCGATGCCTCTATAGATAATCAAACCGCCAAAATTCAACGCATGTTCAGTGTCGCATGGGCGAATATATCGATGGAAAGTGATAATATCGAATTGGCGATTGAACAATTGAGTGCCGTCGCCCATAAACGCACCCTGGATTCCATGCGCGCTGCTGACGAGCAGGAACGCAAACGGATTTATGATCAGTTTTGGCGCGACCGCGATCCCACTCCTGAAACAGAAAAAAATGAATTACAAGAAGAGTACTATAAACGTATCGATTTCTGCAACCGCAATTTTACCGAGATTTCATCAGGCAGGCAGGGTTGGCAAACCGACCGAGGCAAAGTCTATCTCGTATATGGGCCTCCCGATCATGTTGAGCATATGGATGCGGAAGTCAATATTCCTTCGTCAGAAACGTGGCAATATAATCGCTTAAACAGACGATACTTTTTTGCAGATCGAAGTGGAAATGGCGTTTATCGTCTCATCAAGGTAGAATAAAGTAATGCCCCCAAAATCTGGCAGGTGCCATTTTTTAGGGGCATTTTATCACCCAATCGGCTTTTCCCATCATCATCCTCTATTTTATCAAGCCTGACTATCTTAATACTCTTCAATGACTTATTCGGTATTAAATTAATATTAATTTTTGGTTAAGTTTTTGGTACATCTTTTGATGTTATTATTAAAAGAGTATTCAATAAAGGATTTTAATGAAAGCTGATCTGCATATACATTCCACCTATTCACATGACGCTATCAGCAAACCTGAAACCATCCTGCAAACCGCGGCGGAACGAAACATTGATATCGTCGCTGTCACAGATCATGAAACAACTGCTGCCTGGCAGGAATTTTCGCAACGGGCAAAAGCATATCCTGTTCAGGTCGTTTTGGGGCAGGAGATAAAAATCTGGAATGGTAAGCATTTTGCAGGAGAGGTGCTAGCCCTATTTCTCACGAGTCCGATTCATGGGCACACTTTAGACGATATCCTGGCCAGTGTGGCACTTCAGGATGGCATTCTTTCCATTGCGCATCCATTCTGCGAGCGAAGAGGCGAATTCCGCGCGTTCGATATCATTGAAGATTGGAGTCACGTTGCCATTGAGACCCGTAATGGCAGAATTTATAAAAAGCGGGACAATGAAATGGCGGAGGGACTAGCAAACCGTCTCGGCCTGCCCATGACTGCCGGCAGCGATGCTCATACCCCGTTTGAAATTGGAAACGTTTTTATCGAATTTGACGGCAAAACGCCACAAGATTTGAAGAAGGCAATTTTCAATCGAGATATCCAAATCGGTGGGGCCTCTTCACATGCTTTTTTTTCCTTTCTATCGGCTTTTGGGAGATTCGGTATCACATTGTAAAGCATAGATCAAGCGCATCTGGTCATTGTGATCCGGACAGCCGGGTTTCAAATTGTAACTGACCCATTCAACAACTTCTCTGAGAGTACGTCCTCAATTCCCTCATAAAAAACAGCACCGCCATCAGGCATCCATAACCGCTCTCATCCTTCAGCATTTAAAGCCGTATGTACGCGTGTGTCAAATAGTTCTTGATATCTTGCCGCGCTTTTTTGTATATTCAAATCAGTCTATCTCGAGCTATAAAGGAGCCAACCATTCGATGAAAATATGGCAAAAAACGAATCTTTGGGATTTTCAGGAATTATTATTGGAATGGCGTCATCGTGATGGCGGTCGTTTCGTCAGCAAGATTTTTTCCTGGTTGCTGGGCGCATTTGTTTTTGCAATCCTTACTTCTATTTTTTTTGCATCCATTCACCAGCCGGACACAGCTTTACCAGCAGCGCGATTTATATTTTTTCTGGTTTTTGTTTTAGGCATGGGCAGCAATTTTATGCGAAGTTATGTCCACGGCTATGCCTATCAGATAACCCGACAGGCTATTGTTCAGATTCATCCGTACTTCGGTTGGGAACGTTTGGGAGCATTATTAGGGTCCAAGGAGAAACCATTTCGACAGGTCTATTATTATATCGACTGGACTGAAGTAAAAGAAATCCGCGAGG
>RPQV01000477.1 GCA_003818595.1 Calditrichota bacterium | reverse complement strand
CATTAATTAATTGACATGACACTAGCAATGGCCGCATAAATTCCGCGGCCAATTGTGCCTGATTGTGCTCAAATTCGCCGCCAAAATGCGATAACACCTGCATCAACCCGACTGCTTGGGTCGCCTGATGAATCGCTGCTTTATCAGATTTGCCTTTTTGTTCATCGACGCCAGAGTGAACGATTGTGTTTACACCAAGTAATCCACCTGCGGTCAGCACTGTATCAGGAAGCTCAATTTTTAATGGATACTGACAATAATATAACATAACAATTCATTGATGCAATGAGGTTTTTAATATTGTTTAAAAAAGGCTGTAGCCGTCCTTTTTCAAAGATACCTGATAATCCTTTTATTCTTCAGAAATGTTCATTATCATGCGGTGTCATCACAATGATGACAAAACAGATCAGAATGATATTGAATGCTGCCAACCGTAAGATCGAAGTAATAAAAATTTTCAATTGTCTATAAATTTGAT
This sequence comes from Calditrichota bacterium, assembly GCA_003818595.1. Classification (GTDB taxonomy): domain Bacteria; phylum Zhuqueibacterota; class Zhuqueibacteria; order Residuimicrobiales; family Krinioviventaceae; genus Fontimicrobium. The sequence continues at coordinate 3,395 of RPQV01000477.1, read as the reverse complement.
ATAATCTGGATATAGAGGAGGTCGATTTCATGCGTATATATTCATGTGCCTTGGGAATACTGGCATGGGTAACGGCATCGGGAGTTATTGCCGGACCTGCTCCGAGTCGTCAAAACGAATCCGCTAAAAAACCTTTCATTGCGTTTCAGACAGTGGATACCCGCGATATTCAGATCGGGGCGAAATCGGCCGCAGAATGCAGATTACCATGAAGCACAATATCCCAAACATCGACATTGAGAATGTTTTTCTGAAGCATTTCAGGCAACGAAACGCGGAACCCAATGTCCGTGATGGCTTTGTGGGAATAGGCATGCTTTTAGATGCTCTGGTTCGATTTGCCTATGCGAGCCGGGACAACGATCTGATTCGATTGAAATCCTGCGTCACCGAGGAATTGTTGAAAACCCAGGATGCTGACGGGTATATTGGTATTTTTATTCCTGAAATGCGCATGCAGGGATGGGATACTCATGAAGGGGGATACATCATCCTCGCCCTGGTCAGCGATTACACCTGTTTTCAAAATAAGAAATCTCTGGATGCCGCCCGCCGTTATGCTGATTTATTGATCGAAAAACAGGTCACTTGGATTACCGGCCTCGAAGACGCCTTCCTGGCATTGTACCAGGCGACCCATGATTCAAAATATTTGGATTACTGCCTACAGGAATTCGGCTTGGCAGAATTCAGGGGCGGCTCGGTGCACCATTCCCGGCATGTGTATGGCTTTGTTGAACGATGCCTGATGCAGCTGAAACTTTATCAGATTTGTCCTGAAGAAAAGCTGCTATACAAGCCTCATGTTGCCGTGGAATTACTGGTCAATCTGGACGCAATGGATATCATCGGCTCTGCCGGGGTTTGGGAACATTTTGATACAAACCAGCAGGGAAATGAATGCAATGCCGAAACCTGTGCCACGGCTTACATCATCCGTCTTTTGCATCATTTGCTGCAAATCGAAGGGAATGCGTTCTATGGTGACATCATGGAAAGGAGTATCTATAATGCCTTGTTCGCCGCCCAGTCTCCGGACGGCAGGCAAATCAGGTACTTTACCGACTATGAATCAGCCAAAGAATATTATCCCGATGATTACTTTTGTTGTCCCAATAATTTCAGACGGATGATTGCCGATTTACCGGAGATGATTTACTATCAAACTGATTCTGGAATTTTTGTGAATTTGTACAACCAGTCCCAAGCCAAAGTTGTTTTGAACGGTCAAAAGGTAGTCATTGAACAAATAACCGATTATCCCTCTTCGGAACGGGTGATCATAAAGCTGCATCCTGCGGAAAAATGCGAATTTACTGTTGCACTGCGGATTCCTCTTTGGTGTAAAAATCCGCAAGTCCAAATAAACGGTTCGCCGGCTGATGGTTTCACTGATTCTAGCCAAATTTATACGCAGAAAAGAATCTGGCAGGAAGGGGACGAGATCACGCTGACGTTGCCGATGGCATGGAGATTGATCGAAGGAAAGCACAGCCAGTGGAACAAAGTGGCCTTGATGCGGGGGCCGATTGTTTATACAATGAGCAATCGGGTCAATGAATTTCTGACAAACGAGACGGATATCATGGTGGATGCCGAGTCGATCAGTGAGCCTGTCGAAGATCATTCCTGCCGACCGGGAGGATTGCGATGCAGCGCTCGAATCGTTCCCGGAAACAATGAGATTGTTTTCACAGAATTTATTGATCCGACCGGCATTAAAACTTTCTTTAGAGTCAGTGATGGTCGGGCAATTAAAATCGCTGATGAGTTTATGACAAAACATTATTGAACGCTCTGAATAGGAGAGTTTCTATAAATGGAAAATTTGAGAGTCAAATAACTCGTCGATGAAATATTGCAGTAATTTTCAATTGACACAATTATCTTTATTTAGTACAATATGAAACGGAGATAGACAAAAAATTTATCGATTCATCTAAAAAGGAGGCTCCTGCGATGACTAAATTACATGCTTTTAGGTGGCTCTGTCTTTTTATGCTCGCTTTTGCGATCGAATTGGCAGCACAATCTCCTGTCGGAAAATGGAACTTTGATGATGCGGACAATTTGCTGAAAGCGGAAATCGGATCAAATTTGGATTTGGAAGGATCGGCTGTGGCGATTCCGGGTCCGGCGGACAATAATGGAGCGGTACGCGTTGATGTCGGCAGTCACTTTATCATGAATCATGGGATTGAAGGAAATGGGGGCGGCGTTAAGGTCAATAATTGGTCACTGCTCATCGATTTTCGCGTTGCTCAACTCGATATTTGGCACACATTCTACCAAATCAATCCGACCAATGAAGATGATGGAGAATGTTTTAAAAATACTTCGGGACATATCGGTGTATGGGTGACAGGATATTCTGAAATGGCTATCGAAGTCGATCAATGGTATCGGTTGATCCTCTCGGTGGAATGCGGTTATGCTCATAATTATTTTCTGGATGGTGAACTGCTTCACGAAGGCACTCCTCAGGAAGTTGATGGTCGTTTTGCTCTCGAGCAGATTCTGCTGTTGTTTGCCGATGAAAACGAAGAAGATGGAGAAATCGATGTCGCTCAAGTGGCCATATGGGATTATCCGCTAAATGATGGGGAAGCATATAATCTCGGCAACGTCGAGAAAGAAGTTACGGCGATCGATGAAATGGATCGCGACGGGATTCATGGCTATAAACTGGAACAAAATTATCCCAATCCCTTTAATCCCATAACAACGATCAATTATCAAATCCCGCAGGACAATGAGGTGGAATTGACTGTTTATAACCTTGTCGGTAAGAAAATAACCACGTTGGTTTCCGAACATCAGGCAGCAGGATCATACGCGGTCAATTGGAATGCCGGTGATTTTCCCACCGGCGTTTATCTATATTATCTGAGGGCAGGGAACTATGTGGAATCCAGGAAGATGCTTCTGGTGAAATGAATGAGTGAAAAACCGCGCGTCCGCAGTTCGATTCTGTGAGGTGTCGTTCCCATTAATCCCTTTGAATAATAGTATTCAAAGGGATTAATTATTTTGGCCGGATTTTCATTTGAACTCACGATACGCACCAAAGTCAGCCAGCCTGTCTTCACCAAGCTGCTCCGGAATCGGAAAGCAGGGTTCACCAAGTGCTGTGCAGATTTGAATCCATAACTGGGTGCGGGTATATGTCTGATGCACCTTTTGAAACGGTACGGACAACAGCACTCTTTTTGCACCCTGTGCATCCCCCTTGTCGACCAGCAACTGAACCTTCCGTTCAATGATCCATTCATCCCGCAGAGCATCCACCTGTCTCAGCCACTCTTCCCGTTCATCGATCGTCTCACTGCCCAGGTCATGAAGTGTTTGATCGCGTTCGACTACCACCTGAGGATGCAGCTGCAGCCACCTTTCCT
>RPQV01000476.1 GCA_003818595.1 Calditrichota bacterium | reverse complement strand
TTTGAAATCCTGCTTCGCATGGATCATTTTTTTATCGGATGGCTTGACATAAAATGTTTTGTAACCGATTGAAGGCACATCCTCGGCGATAAAACAAATAGTCATTGATTCAATCGATCCATCATCATAAAAAGAAACATCATCGGCCTGGAACAGAACGGATTCCCCTGTATAATCGGTCAACTCGATATTTTTCGCCGTCGATTTTTCAAATTTAATTTGAGCGGATGCCGGATCGTTCCTTTTCCAGTTCAGACTGTTAAACACGACCAACGGCTGACCTTTGCCTGAATCAAATTTTATTTTTGCAGCAATATCTTTTAATTGCGACTCGACAATCTTTTCAGCCTCGCTCAAAGCATAAACATACTTTTCTTTAAACAAGCCGTCGGTGATATCGCCGTGCTTTCCGCCCCAGCCGTGATCGGGATAAATCTTTGACTCCCATGCGTTGTTCAGCTCTTCTTCGGGATAACGAATGAACGAACGATCGATCAATGAATTGATTGTCGAAAATTTTTCAGCGATCGTCAGCATGATATCGCCTTTACGGCTGGCTTGAATCGCTTTTTGATGCGTCGGCCCATGAATATACAACCATACCGCAGGCCGCTCTCCTTTGATCCACGGAATATGGCTTGCGTTCTTTTCGAATTGTTCGATAAAATCAGGAGTCAGAGCAAGTTCGATCTGCGGCAGTTTGATCGGGACAAATTGCCCCTCCTTGTCTCTGACCTGAGAAGTATGATTCCACCAGTCAATAATTACGCTGTAATCTTTGGCCGGACTCATATCCCAATCGGAGAATAAGGGAACAGCCGTAAATTCAGAGGGAGCGGCAAAGTATTTTGACCACGGCAGTGAACTGGCCGCGATATACTGCGCGGCATCATAAACATTTCTCTGCAGAGCGGTAAATGATTCCGAATAATGACCTGGGGAATAGACGGTAACGTACGAACCATCTGGACTGTACCATTTGAAAATGCCTTTTTCCATTCGGCTGAGGAGAAGATAATTCGTACCCGATTTTTTCAGAATCTGCGGCATCTGCAGGGTACGACCGGGAACATCGGGATTCCAATAAGTGTTTGCCGAATAACCGAATTCTTTCTTGAGCCACCGGGCTCCGTAATAAAACTGCCTGACAAGAGCTTCTCCCGAATAGAGTTCCTCATACGGCTGAATATAACTCGAACCGCATGAAATTTGACCATTCTTCAACAACCGCTTGATGCCCTCTTTCTTATCAGGATGGCGGTGGACATATTCCTTGAGCATCAGCGCGTCTTCGATGTCGAACCGGTAGGAATCATCTTTCATCGCCTTTTCATATAAAGGCGTGATCAGCATCGTATCGCGTTCCAGTATACACTTTTCCGGTGAATCCATCCAGGCAATATCCTGATGACTTGAATTCATCAAATATATTTTCCCCTGCGCTAAATTCGACTGAGAGAGATTGAACAGCGACTCGACCGTTTTGGGCTTGTAGATTCTCGATCCTTTGATTTCAGTGACAGCCCCATTCAGCTTTTCCACTTGGCATTGGACAATGGCGTTAAAGATGAGCATAGACGAACGGCTGTTTTCGCTGAACGAAGGGACATAAACCAGTTCACCGAATTCATCATAAACACCAAACGGCATATTCTCAATCTCTACTGAATTCAGCGCGGCATCGTTGAACGAGATATGACTTGAATTCGGCACATTAATTTCAATATCCTTTCCCCCTGCTTGAAGCATTATTTTTCGTCCTTTAAAATGCGGGGGGACGTTGATTCCAAATAGATATCGATTATTCTCTTTTGATATTTTTACATTCACCCACGCGTCATATTTCAAGGACTGTAAAAGATAGCTTTGAGCATCCGCCGCTTTAAATACAATGATCCAACAATTGCTTTTGTCGTCGTTTCCCACAATTTTAATTGACTGCGGATTTCCGGGATTCAGCCATTCCGCCGGAACCGATAATGACATATAACCATGAATATCGCCATGCTGATCTTTTTCAACGCCGATATATTTGAGTTTGCCGCCCTCGGGTGATGCAAGTTCCCAATTTGTTTCTCTCCCGGAGGCAATTTGAAATCGCTTAACATGATTGAAATAAACATCGAATAGATGGCTTTCGGAAGTCATGTCGATGGCGGCGATCCACACGAAACCCGCTCTTCCGCCTTTTGTTACGGGTGCTACGGGAGCGGTATTCCATTCGATGGCCATATCGCCCGTGGTACATCGGGTCAGCAGACATTCGGTCAGATCGTTTCTCAAACTATGATAGCTGAAATCGTTTGCACCAATGCTCGCCGAAAATCCTTCATAGTATTCCTTTGTCTCATTCGCGAATTCCAAAAGTTTATTTGATATTTCTTTGGGCTCGGTTGCTGCAGAATCACTGATCAGGAATAAACCCACAGCACTCAAAAGAAGCAGAAATCTTGAGTTCATATCAGGCGGCTCCATTATTTAAAATCCGGTTAATTCGATGAACGAGTTCCATCATGGCTCTGCCGTTATGATAAGGGCATTTCCACGGATCGATCTTCCAATCGTTGCGGTAATAAGGCGAAGGATCGTCTTCGGGTTCAATGAGAAACGGAACTCCGAGTCTGTTCACTTTGGTGTACCATTCGCCTCTTTCATGATCGATCACATGATGATCTATAAAGTTCCAGGCGAGTTTCACAATCCCCCAGTAGCGTACGTCCCGAGTCAATTCGAAAGCATTCATAAACCCGACAAGCGTTTCTGCCTGCAGCCACCAATGTTTATTTGTCCTCAAGTGACTGCCGAAACGGGTGGACTCGAGGAATAATCCTCCGTCTTTATCCAGCCCCACTCTTTCAACCGCGTCGGCCATTTTAATCGACAGTAATTTCATTTTATTGATGATTTCGTCATTGCCCAAAATTTCAGCGGCTTCCCACAGCAACCAGGAAGCTTCAATATCATGTCCGAATGAGCAGATTCCCTTTGATGCTTCCGACTCGATAAATTTTTCATCAAAGAAAATTCCAAGATGTCCGTCATGCCGTATGATGTTTTCAATAAAAAGAGTCATCAATTCTGTTAATCTTATTTTGACTTGATCATCTTTCCAAACTTTATACAACGAAGCATAGGCTTCCATAACATGCAGATGAGTATTCATGGATTTCGGCTCATTGTTGTCGGCCATCCTGTTTTCCGCATATAATTTCCAATCTCTGGTGAATGCCTCCAAGTAGCCACTATTATGTTTATCTTTTGCTCTTTCTTCGAGCAAATCAAACAAACTCTTGATAATATTCAGAACTTTTTCCGACTTGCTGAATTCATAATATTTATTTAGAGAGTAAATCACGAAAGCCTGAGCATAAGTATGTTTAATATCAGAGGCGACGGCATTATCCGAATTCAGCTCCATGAAATACCCGCCGTGAACAGCGTCCGAGAAATTTTCCTGCAGAACTCTAAACGCCTTGTCGGCAATTTGCGCAAAAGATGAATTTTTATAAATGACAGCCGCGGCGGAAAAAGTCCAAAGAATGCGTGCATTCAACACGCATGATTTTTTAGCGCCGGGCACCGGAGTGCCGTTCAAATCGACAGCTCCGTAAAAACCATTCCCCTTTTCTTCTACCCCGTATTTCATCCAATAGAATAAAATATCATCAAGTAATTCCTGTTCAAATCTTTTACGATAATCGATGAGTTCGTTTGTGAGGTTACCCATATCAAAAATCCTTTTGATAATTCAGCCGGCAAATTTACACAGAATAAAATGAATTGCCATCATATTTTTCCGTTGCATGCATCCCTTTCTGATCCGCGCATAAGGGCCATGCCTCCGATTTGCGGGAAGGCGTGTTACCGGTGGCGATAATGG
>RPQV01000475.1 GCA_003818595.1 Calditrichota bacterium | reverse complement strand
TAATCCGGTTTGGAGCGCGTATACAGTTCATCAGCGATAAATATCGCCGCGACAGCATAATCTGAATAAAGCAGATTGGGATCCCACCGATCGACGCCCAACTGTCCCAGTGCCGATTCGAGACTCTGGTGATAGTCGACCAGGAGTTTCAAGGACATCAATGCAGAGAGGGTATGGAGATAATAAGCGTCAGTAACCTTGACGAAACCGCGATAATCCTGGCGGAATTTTTCCTCCAGTTGGTTAAAGATCATGAAACCCATTGCCAGGCGAATGTAATTGTTGGCATATCGTTGGGCATTCGCATCTTCGGATAACCAATTGAGTCGGGGAATACTGGCCTTTTCAATTTCATTTTTAATAATAAACGCGGGCATGCCGCTGCCATGAAAATATTGGCGCAAGAGGCTGTGTACTTCTTCGGAGAGAAGTTCTTTGGTCACTTTGACCGCCAGTTTTTCACGGGTATAGCCGATAAAGTGATCGGCTTTCTGTTCAAGATATCGGGCAACATTGTTTTCAATGAACTCTTCGATGCGGTCGCGTTCCTCATATCCCTTTTTGATATAGGGTCTGATGGCATTGATGCGTCCGCGATACACCCAGGCGCGATAGAGAGTCGAGCCGACTTGAACTTGAGCACTACGACGTAAATAAAGATCACCCTCGTTTTCATATTCATCTAATTTTGCAATGATATCAGGGGTGACCGACAATAACAGCCTGCCGCGCACTGAAAATCCATGCCAGAAAACCACAAAGGGGAAACTGGTTTTTGGCGCAAAGCGGCGATGATCGAGCAATATTCCTTCCTGCGAGGGTAAGGTTTTTCCAGTCAGGAGCCGCAGATGCTCATCATTATTGAGGGAGCCGTAGACAAAGAGCTTGTCGATGGTTTCTTCCGTCGGATGGAGTTCCCCTTCCTGATCAGGAATCGGCTGCTCCGGGGGCAGATGATCAAAATCGGCGTCCATTTCTTTCAAAAAACCTCGGGAAAGTGGAGTTTAAACTGGATCATCATCTCTTCGGGAGATATGCTTGTCACCCGACCATCCACATATTGTGCTTCGACCCAGGCGAATATTTTCGCGACTTTGGGACTTCTTTTGTCAACCGGCGCCAGGCCGCGTTTTTTGAGCTGTTCATTGATCCAAAAACCAACGCCGGCGATACCTGAACGATCTGTCAGACTTACACCGAGCGGACGATTGAGGATTTTAGCAGTATCGAAGATGTTATAGATCTCTTCATTCTTAATAACACCGTCTGCGTGGATGCCTGCCATGGTGACGTTGAACCGATCGCCCACAAAAGGATAATTGGCGGGAATTTCAGTGCCAATACTGCGCAGATAATCGGCGATTTCATTAATAGCGGTCAGATCCATGCCATTGGCATCTCCTGTTAAAGAGGCGTACTCGATGGCCAGAGCCTCGATGGGCGAATTGCCGGTGCGCTCGCCGAATCCGAGAAGCGCACCATTCACGGCGGATGCGCCTGACAGCCAGGCGGTAACGGAATTGATGTGTACTTTGTGAAAGTCATTATGGCCGTGCCATTCCAAATTCTCAGAAGGAATACCCAATTCACGTTGCAGGTAATAGATAATCTTGGGGACCGATCTCGGCAATGCGGCATCAGGGTAGGGAAGGCCATAGCCCATGGTATCGCACAGGCGGATCTTTATCCGCATTCCGGATTTAACCGAAAATGTCATTAATTCCTCGGCAAAGGGAAGTACTGAACCCCAAAAATCAGCTCGAGTTATGTCTTCAAAATGGCAGCGAATGGTCTCCAGTCCTGCTTCGGCCGCGGCATGGACGATCGACATGAACTGATCGAGCACCTGTCGACGGGTTTTATTGAATTTGAGAAATATATGATAGTCTGAAATGGAGGTGAGAATTCCCGTTTCCTTCATACCCATTTTTTTTACCAGCTCAAAGTCTTTGGCATTGGCGCGAATCCATGAGGTGACTTGAGGATATGGGAGTCCCTTATGTCGAACCTCTTCCAGAGCTTCTCGATCTTTGTCGGAGTAGATGAAAAACTCCGATTGGCGGATGATGCCTTGCGGGCCCGACAACTTGTGAAGTAGGTCGAAAAGTTTCGAGACTTGTTCGATAGTATAAGGCATTCGCGCCTGTTGTCCATCACGGAACGTGGTATCGGTAATCCAGATTTCGGATGCCGGTGTCGATTTCACATGAATGCCGTCAAAAATCGTACGCGGTATCTCAGAATAAGGAAAAATATCCCGCATGAGATTGGGTTCTTCAACATCGATCAGAGGATGTTTTCTTTTCTCAATGATCTGCCAAGAGGAAGTGGAAAAATTCATGGGCTTTCCTCCATCAAAATTTGCCATGTCGAACGAATCGATAAAGCTGGTCGTAATATTTCGGATTTATTTGAACAGAAGGGAATGTATCAGGAGAATAGACGATCCCAAGAAGGAATGGATTTTCTGCATCCCGTTCCATTACCTTGGTGGTTTTTATCGATAGTGCGCGCGGATGTAGATATGGAAAGACATCGTTCATAAGTCACATGTGGACCCCAATAGTCCATTTCTCCAATAAAATGATTTTGCATAAATTCGAACATTAGAAATAACATAAGACCTGAGAAGAAAAAAATCAAGATAATTTTGAGTGGATTCTCCTATAAAGGAAAATTTATTGATTTTGTCGATGAGAGTTTATAATTTGCAGTACAGTTTTAGGAGAAGAATTATGAGTAAATATTTTCTGTTAATATTTTTTCTATTCCTGCTCCAGTTCGGTTGTGCAGGATCAAAAAAAACGGTTGTGCAACAGTCGGTGGTTGCTGAAAGCCCTATTCCAAACAATGAGCAGGATGAATCATTTGATCCCATGACTTTGGGAGATATAAATTTTAAAGTGACCACAACAGAGAACTCTACTGTACGCGTCGTGACAGCCGATGAATTGCTCAAAGGCGATGGCATGGAAAAAGCACCGGCAGAATCGGATGAAATCGCCGGATTTCGTGTACAGCTGATTGCGACGAGAGATGAGGCTGAAGCGCATGCGGTCACGCGTAATGCGGTGATCAGTTTTAATGAGCCGGTTTATCGCGAATATGATAATCCGTATTATAAAATTCGTCTAGGGGATTTTAATTCCCGCTTCGAAGCGGCCCAACTGCAGGAAAAGGCAATACAATTGGGTTTTCATGAAGCATGGGTGGTGCGCGCAATGATCAAGAGGAGCAAATTGCCGCCCGGCACAGCTCGAACAGATGAATGACCATCCGCAAGATATAGCATTTTCGTTAGTTAGCCCGATTTTTCATTTGGAATCGGGCTTTTTTATTATTATATTCCAACTTTAACTGGATATCTGCGTTCACTTGCAGAGACGGGTGCGAAGATTCTGATATGCAGGCTATTCGCTGCGCCAAGTTTTTAGCGATGAACACTTTCGAATATTGGAGGAGATATGTCAGGCCATTCAAAATGGGCGACGATTAAGAGAAAAAAGGGGGCAAAAGATGCCGAACGTGGGCGTCTTTTTACACGATTGATTCGGGAAATCACCATTGCTGCCAAAAACGGCGGTGGTGATGAGACGTCAAATGCTCGACTTCGTACAGCCATTCAGGCTGCCAAAGCGGCCAATATGCCGTCAAAGAATATTGAAAACGCCATAAAAAAGGGAACGGGTGAATTGCCCGGCGTTATCTATGAAGAGATTGTTTACGAGGGTTATGGTCCCGGTGGTGTGGCGGTTTATATTGAAGCGGTGACGGACAATAAAAATAGAACAGTGGCGGAAATTCGTCACTTGCTGTCCAAACATAGCGGCAGTCTGGGTGAATCCGGCAGTGTTGGTTGGATGTTTAAAAAGGTCGGCGTCATTCAGGTG
>RPQV01000474.1 GCA_003818595.1 Calditrichota bacterium | reverse complement strand
ATATACGCACGAAGCTGTTGAGTTCATCACAGAAAACAAAGCTCATCCATGGTTTGTTTATCTCGCTCACACCATGGTGCATATCCCGCTTTTTGCCTCTGCCACCTTCGAAGGCTCAAGTCGTGCCGGTCGATACGGCGACGTGGTAGAGGAAATCGATTCCAGCATCGGAATTCTATTGCGGACCCTTCAGGAAATGCAGCTCATGGACAACACCTGTGTCATTTTTACCTCCGATAACGGTCCTTGGCTGCAGTTTAAACAACACGGCGGCTCGGCCGGTTTGCTCCGGGAAGGGAAAGGCACCACATGGGAAGGCGGAATGCGTGAACCGACGATATTTTACTGGCCCGGGAAAATAAAACCGGCGGTCATCAGCGACATCGGTTCAACGCTCGATCTTTTCGTCACGATCGCCGCCCTTGCGGGAACAGAACTCCCTCAGGATAGAATCATGGACAGCTATGATCTTTCTCCGACTCTATTAAACCAAGCGCCGAGTCCCCGTCGGGAAATGTTTTATTATCGCGGTCAACAGCTGTACGCCATCCGCAGGGACGCTTACAAAATGCACTTAATCACGGAAAATGAATATAAAGCGGATAATCAGCGCACGATACATCAACCGCCATTACTGTACAACGTGGACGTCGATCCTGGAGAACATTATGACATCAGCAGCCACCATCCGGAAATCATCGCTGAACTGAAAACGATTGTTCACGAACACACGAAATCGTTGATCAAGGGAAAAGATCAATTGGTAAAGAGAATAACTTCACCCTGAATGATGAGGAAGAGCATTGCAAAACAACTCGACTAGGGAAAACAAACAGACATTTTTTTCATTGAACCGACCGCTGAAGCTTTTTTTATTCAGCAGTGCAATTTTCTTAACCGCGCTGGTGGTCGGCGAAGCGACCGGGAGCAAATTCATCTCTATTCTCAAACTACCTTTTACCATCAACCTTTTTGGAATGCCGTTTCAAGAAGTGATCATGACCGCAGGTGTGATCGCGTTTCCCGTCACCTTTATTTTCACCGATTTGCTCAATGATCTCTACGGCAAGCGTGCGGTTCGCTTTGTCAGCCTGGTCGGCATGGTGATGATTATATTTGAATTCGTCCTTTTGCAGGCGGCTATTAAAGCACCGACAGCCGCCATTTCACCCGTGCCCTCAGAGGCTTTTAACCAGGTATTCGGCGCTGCCGGTCGAATCATTTTCGGCAGCCTCACCGCTTATGTCATTGGCCAACTGGTAGACATTTCTTTGTTTCACTGGCTCAAGAAAAAGACGCAGGGGAAATTGCTGTGGCTGCGTGCAACCGGATCGACTTTTGGTTCGCAATTAATTGATACGCTTTTAGTGCTCAGCATTGCTTTCTATGGCCAATTGAAAATTCAGGAAATACTGGCCGTTACCTTGTTCAACTATGCCTACAAATTCATCATTGCTATCATCATCACCCCGTTGATTTACCTGGCTCATTGGCTGATGGAAATCTACTTGGGCAAAGAGGTGGTTCATGAAATGACCAGCCTGTCAAAAAAGATGGATCAGACACATGACTCGTGAACAGGATGATCTGATGATTTGGGGGAGCTCAAGATTTTTTTTGTGTCATTCCAATGACTTTATCCGGCAATAAGCCCGCCCTAATGAAAAGCAGGCCTATTGCCGTTCACTTTTCAATAACCGCTGATGCTGATGTTGCCGTTCACAGTTTTTAAATCAATCGAGCCTTCTCCCCCGCCCAGAGTTCCGTGAATTTCTCGCTGTGAACCGTACATGTCTTTCAAGGTCAGCCCGGATACATTTACCGTACCGTTGGTTACCTGAGCGGACAACTGTGCCGAAGTCGTCTGCGGAAAACCGATTACAATCAATCCATTCGTCGTTTGCGCATCAATGGAGCCCGCATACGGCAATTCAACCTGTCCCGCTATTTGACCATTCGTCACCCGTATATAGAGATTTGCACGAATGTCGCTGAGAGATATATTTCCGTTGGTCAGACTACTCATCAAATCGCCACGCACATGTTCAAAGGTGCACCCGCCATTATAGCTGGAAACCGTCAATGCCCATGATGATGGCACTTGAATATCATAATCGATGTTGACATCCCGGCCATCCAAATCATCAGGTTGGTCTGATGTGACGATCAGAGACGAACCGGATTGGGCGATGCTCACTTGAATGTTTTGCATATATTCGTGGGCATCGCGTTCATTGTTCGAACGAACAATCTTTTTACCGGACAACAACACCTTGTCAGAATTTTCCTGGCCGACGATTTTTATCGAACCATTGATGGCATTGAGAGTCAACTTGTTCATTTCTGCTGCAGCCACACTCAAAGAAAAATTAGATTCAGCGCTGTAGCGATTTCCATGTGAAGGATCATCCGGATCAATAACATGACTGCAACTGAACATGATCATGGCGGAAACCGCAGGCAATAATAGATATTTAAAAGATTTCATCACTCACCTCAATGTTAATCAGACAAACGCCGGACGGCCGTGGCAGCGTCTTGGGTAATAGTTTGGCTATCGTCACAAAGCTGACTCTGGTCAAGAGCAGCCTGATAAAAATCGACCGCCTGTCCCGGTTCATCCATATTTTCAAAAGATTTTCCCAAATAAAAAGAAACCAATCCGCAATCATCAATGTGCTGATAACGGGCAATAATTCGATGCAGTTTGACGACCGCATTAGGAAGCAACTGCTGTTGATACATTGCTTTGGCCGCATTGAACTCACGCTTCCAAGTGAGTATCGTTTGTTCATTCTTCTGGTCGGGTTCGGTTCGTTTCTGCCCACCATGCACCGAAGACAGATTTGCAAGTTCCAGTTGCGATCCTTTATTTCTAGGCGCCATATTCTGCACCTTTTGCGACATGACCATCAGAAACATTTCCTGTCGGCTGATCTTACGTAAATCACCGATATCCATGATGGAATGGGGGCCCAATTTAAATATCGATCCATCCTGCAGACTGAGCACAGCCTCTCCTTCCAGCGTCAAAATCGTATCAACATCTTCCAATAGCTGTTGATTTGAAGCTTGACGCCACTCTTCTTCCAGTCCACGACGAACCTGAACATCGCCCTGGACCTTTTGCACCAGTACTGCTGCATTCAGCTTTGAGCTTATCACCATGATCGCTGCAATCATCAAATAGCGTAAAACGACACGGAACATATGAACTCCGTCCTTTCGGGATAGCCGACGCGGCTGAACAGCTCGCGAAGGTCAATGATGATCAATAATTTTTACCCATCCATCAGCCAGGCCATTTCGCAGTTGTGCTTCCTGCAGATAAGCCAAAGCCGCCTCATTCCAAGCGACGGCAAATCCGGATTCCAACAAAGTCGTCTCAACGGGAATCCAGATATTCATTTTGCCACTGGGACCTTCGCGCAGTATATATCGCTTTTCATTCTCAGAAATCAGATAACCTGACTCTGAGGTTAACGCAGAATTGAAAAGCAAATAGACATGCGCCAACTCCTTTTCCGGATCCCGCACCTCAACAAAAGCTGTATGAATGCCCAGGCTTTCCAGCAAAGAGGCATAAAGCACAGCCAGATCGTCACAGTCACCGCTCCCGGCGTCAAGGGTTTCTTCAGCAAACTGTACGCGATCATCACGATAAAAAGGGATATTGGGGTCCGGCAGGTAGCGAATCTTCCGCGCAGCAAGGCTGTCAAAGATCGCCTTGGCACGAGAAAAGGTTTCCATTCCCGGCGTCTCTTCAACCAGATCAAGGGCTACATGGCGGACGAAATCTCTGACTTGTTCAACCTCAGGCGTGAGGAAAGAGGGCAACATCATCATGTCACCGTTCCATGCATTGCGACTGTGAATGACGATGGGAACATTGAGTCGCT
>RPQV01000473.1 GCA_003818595.1 Calditrichota bacterium | reverse complement strand
TGGAATAGAAAAACTGATGGAGGATAAGGTGCCGCAA
This sequence comes from Calditrichota bacterium, assembly GCA_003818595.1. Classification (GTDB taxonomy): domain Bacteria; phylum Zhuqueibacterota; class Zhuqueibacteria; order Residuimicrobiales; family Krinioviventaceae; genus Fontimicrobium. The sequence continues at coordinate 3,865 of RPQV01000473.1, read as the reverse complement.
ACGACAATCGACAGAGGCAATTGGGGATCTCGAATCGGATTTATTCTGGCGGCAGCCGGTTCAGCCGTAGGTTTGGGCAATATCTGGCGCTTTCCTTATGTCACAGGTCAGAATGGAGGCGCCGCTTTTGTCATTATCTATATTATTTTTGTGGTGGCAATCGGATTGCCGGTGATGATCTCCGAGTTTTCCGTCGGTCGTCGAACTCGGCTGAATCCTGTCGGCGCCTTTCGACTTCTGGCGCCCAAAAGCGGATGGTTTATACTTGGAATGCTTGGGGTGATCACTGGGATCGGCATCCTCTCCTACTATTCTGTCATTGCCGGATGGACATGCGGTTATTTCATCAAAACTGTGTGGGGTCAGTTTTCATCGACGACATTCACCTCTGCGCAATCGGAACAAATATTCACGCAGTTTGTCAGCAATCCGCTTTCCAATATTGTCTATCTTTTCCTTTTTCTGTTGATGACTCTGCTGGTGGTTATCGGCGGTGTTTCGAGCGGTATCGAACGGTCTGTCAAAGTAATGATGCCGCTGTTGGTGCTATTACTGCTCATCCTAACCCTTCGTTCAGTCACACTTCCCGGGGCTGAAGAAGGATTGCGATTCTACCTCAAGCCTGATTTCAGCAAATTGACACCAAACGCCATTGCACTGGCATTGGGACAAGCTTTATTTTCGCTCAGTTTGGGAATGGGTGCCATGATCACCTACGGAAGTTATCTCAGCAAAAACGATGAGATTGTTTCATCTGCAGCCTGGGTTTGTCTTTTTGACACATTGGTTGCGGTCCTTGCTGGTTTCTTAGTCTTTCCTGCTTTATTTGCCATGGGTTTAGACCCGGCCAGCGGACCAGGTCTTGTATTTGTGGTGCTCCCGACGATTTTTCCCCACATGGCATTCGGCAACATTTTCGGAGCAGGATTCTTTCTCCTCCTGGCGCTGGCCGCGCTGACCTCCACCATCTCGCTGCTCGAAGTTGCCGTCGCCTATATGGTGGATGAGAAAAAATGGCGCCGTGTTCCGGCAGCCATTCTCATGTCAGCCTTTGCCTTTATACTCGGCATCCCCTCCGCGCTCTCTTTTGGCGGCATCGGTCTCTTCACCAAACTCCCGGGCGTCGGACTTGGTTTCCTCGATTTAATGAATATTTTGCTGGGGAATTATTCACTGACCATCGGCGCTTTTTTTATCTCGATTTTTGCCGGATACAAATGGGGTATTCACGCCGTGCGCAGCGAAGCAGAAAACAGCGGAAAAGGCTTTCCCTTCTTTAGGAGCTGGAGCTTTTTGATTCGTTTTATCTGTCCAGTTGCTATTTTTGTCATTTTTGCTTATATTTTGATCACTCGGAACTATTTTTAATCCTCGGACATTTCTCCTGCGGAGAAACTCGAGGCAATCACCGAAGAATGGAGACAAGTGACTCGACAAGAAGCATACGATCTGGTTCGTCCCCGGTTCAGCAATAATAATCTGTTTAATCATGTCTTGGCGGTTGAAGCGGTGATGCGCGAACTGGCGGATCATCTGCATCAAGATGTCGAGACGTGGGGACTGGCCGGCCTGCTGCATGATCTCGATTATGAAGAAACGGTCAATTCACCCGAGCGTCATACGCTGGTGACCGAAGAGATTTTGCGAGAGTATGATGTGGCGCCGGAAATCATCCATGCGGTCAAAAGCCACAATCATCTTGCTCCTTTGGACAGTCTGATGGATAAAGCTCTATATGCTGCTGATCCGGTCACCGGGCTCATTGTGGCGTCAACCTTTATGCATCCGGAACGGCGATTGAATGCCGTCAGTACTGAGTTTGTACTCAGACGTTTCAAAGAAAAAGGATTCGCGCGCGGCGCGAATCGCGAACAAATTCGCTCCTGCGAGGGATGGGGGTTGAGTCTCGAGTCGTTTGTCACCATCGCTTTGGCGGGCATGCAAAAAATCAGTACTCAATTGGGTCTTTGATGAATAAGAAGCAATGGCTGTTGAGTGTGGGTTTGCTGCTTTGCATGGCATGCTGCGGTGTTGCAGATGTGACAACGTCTGACAGCCTGAAAACGCCCGTCATCAAAAGAGATCGTCTCTTTTCAGTTGATAAAGGACACCATCTCACCGTTTCGGCCATGATCACCGGCCTATCCTACTATGCCCTTTATCAGGAACAAAACCAATCCCGCGGGACAGCCACTCGCGTTTCCCTTGGTGTAGCCTTTTCGTTTGGGGCGGCAAAAGAAATTTACGATGGGTTGAGCGGAAAAGGACAGCCGAGTCTTTTGGATATCGTCGCAGACATCGCCGGCATGACATTGGCCGTCACATTGTTGAATATTTCGTCAAATTAAAATGCATATGTCACCTTGTCAAAATAATTGTTTGGATAAACCTGAATCCAACTGCGGCACGATGGCCATTTGGGGTCACCCCGAAGCGGCATATTTTGTCTATTTAGGCTTGTATGCGCTGCAACATCGTGGACAGGAAAGTGCGGGCATCGTCAGCAGCGATGGTCTGCATGTGCACAAACATGTGGGGCGCGGATTGGTCGCCGATGTTTTCCCTGACCCCGGGAGAATCGAAATCTTAAAAGGTCACATGGCCATCGGTCATAACCGCTATTCAACCACCGGCAGCACATCGATCACCAATTCCCAACCTTTAATGGTCAATACCCGAGATGGGGTATTAGCCATCAGTCATAACGGTAACTTGTCCAATTCCGGCACCGTACGACGTTTTCTGGAGAATGAGGGGTCAATTTTTCAGACCACATCGGACACAGAGGTGTTGGCTCATCTCATCGCGCGTTCAAAAAAAGCGGATATCCATGAAAAAATCGCCGACGCTTTGAACAATGTCCAAGGCGCTTATTCCATCACCATGATGATCCAAGACCGCATTTTTGCCATGCGTGATCCCGATGGTGTGCGCCCGCTCTGCCTGGGCAAAAAAGATGATGCTTTCATCGTTGCCTCTGAAACGTGCGCGCTTGATTTGATCGGCGCTGAATATATCCGGGATGTCAATCCCGGCGAAATCATCGAAATTACCGTTCAAGGCATCATCAGCAGGCAATTCGCCCTCCCGACAAAAGGACATCGATGCATCTTTGAGTTCATTTACTTTGCCCGACCTGACAGCAAGATATTCAACGAAAATGTCGATAAAGTCAGACGAAAATTGGGCAAAAATCTGGCGCTGGAAAGCCCGGCCGAGGCGGACATTGTCATTTCCGTCCCCGATTCCAGCAATACAGCCGCCGTCGGATATTCGAGGCGATCAGATCTCAAGTACGAGCTGGGCCTCATCCGCAATCATTATATCGGCAGAACATTCATCAGTCCGCAACAAAAAATGCGCGATTTCGGCGTCAAAGTTAAATTTAATCCAGTCAGGGGAATTCTGCAGGGACGACGGGTCGTGGTGGTTGAGGACTCTATCGTCCGCGGCACCACTTTGCGACAATTGGTGAAGCTTATTCGTCAGGCGGGCGCAGTGGAAGTGCACGTCCGCGTCAGCTCCCCACCCATCATCGCCCCATGTTTTTATGGAATGGATTTCCCCAGCCGTGAAGAGCTGATCGCTAATCAGAAATCAGTGGAGGAAATCCGCAAATATCTGGGATGCGATACTCTCCATTACTTATCCATGGAAGCACTGCTCGATTCAGTCCCGCATGAGGAGAGCGGCTATTGTACCGCCTGCTTTTCCGGTCAATATCCGATCGCAGTAGAAGAACAAATCGGCAAATTTCAGCATGAACACTCCGCTCAAGTTGTTTGATTATTTTTTTCTCACCCGCCCCATTCTCTTTTTTCCCGGTTGGGCCACCATGCTGGCCGGATATGTTGCCGCTTCGGAT
>RPQV01000472.1 GCA_003818595.1 Calditrichota bacterium | reverse complement strand
TTTGTGCCTTCGTGTCTCCGTGCGAGGTCTTGGCGTTCTTGGAGTGAGCCTGATATCACCGTTCCAATTTGAAGCAGCCGATTTTACTTCCCGGAAAGCCTTTCATCTGCGAAAGGTGTACATTTTGTCTTTCCCCCTATCCCTTCCGCCGCCGTCGACGCCGGATTCACGCGTGAAGTGAACCCCTTCGCACAAGTCAGGTCATCCTTCTTGGACGAATCAGGGCTCTTCGCCGCGGGTGGGGTCTCCTGCATCGCTGAATCTCTGCCCTTCGCCGACGAAAGGTGTACATATTGTCTTTCCCGAGACCTCTTCGGCGAAGAAGAGGGAGGATTCACGAATGGAAAAGCCATTGTCTACGCCGACAAGCCTCCGCGCAAATGCGAATGAAATGCCGTCGCCGGAGAAGAGCGTTCGCTCAGGCGCGATAGACGGTCGGTCGTCGGCGACAGGCCTTCATTCTTTTCTCCGCCAAGCCCTTCGTCCTTTGTCGGGTGCTCATCCTGTTCCGTACGACGCCGTTTCCGAGGCGGGAAGACGTCCTCTTTTTGTAAACAAACACCTGATGATGATAATTTCATTGAATAAAACCTCCATTTTTCTTAGCTTAGCATACAAAAATACAATAAAGGCTTTTTATGAAAGACCACGTTTACTGTTCGCTCGACCTGCTGAAATCGTTCATGGTTGATGTTTTCATCGGCATGGGATGTCCGCCGGACGAAGCGGAAATCTGCGCCGATGTGCTCAGTGCCGCCGATCGACGCGGTATTGATTCCCACGGCGTCGGCAGACTGAAACCCATCTATTATGACCGGGTGATGAAATTAAAGGTGCAGAATGCGGTCACGAGATTTGAGGTTGAGCGCGATATCGCCGCCACGGCGGTGGTCAACGGCCATAACGGCATGGGCATGGTCATCGCCAAAAAATCGATGGATCTGGCGATTGCCAAAGCCCGGCAATACGGCATCGGCATGGTCATTGCCAAAAACTCTACCCATTACGGCATCGCCGCCTATTATCCGATGATGGCCTGCAGTCAGGACATGATCGGCATCACCGGCACCAACGCTCGTCCCTCGATTGCGCCGACGTGGGGGGTGGAGAACATGCTGGGAACCAATCCGCTGGTCTTCGCGGTGCCGACTGATGAACCCTACCCTTTCACCAATGACTATGCTACTTCCATCGCCCAGCGGGGGAAAATCGAGTTGTACGCCCGCGAAGGCAAGAAACTGCCCCCCGGCTGGGTCGTGGATGCCGAAGGGAATACTAAAACAGATCCCCATGAAGTACTTTCCGATCTGACCGTAGGCAAGGCCGCACTGACGCCTCTGGGCGGCATCGGTGAAGAGATGGGCGGCCATAAAGGCTATGGTTATGCCACCGTTGTCGAACTGTTGTCTGCCGGTCTGCAGATGGGGCCCTTTTTAAAACAGCTCAATGGATTGGAGGGAGGAATCCCGGTGCCCATTAGTCTGGGGCATTTCTTTATTGCCATTGATATATCGCATTTCGCCGACGTCGATGAGTTTAAAAAGCATGCCGGCGACATTCTGCGCGACTTGCGCGAGTCAAAAAGGGCTCAAAATGCTCAACGAATTTATACTCATGGTGAAAAAGAATATTTTAAATCCCTCGAGCGCGCACAAAGCGGCGTCCCTTTGCCCAAGATTGTCTGTTCGCAGCTCGGTCAAATTCGTGACGAATTGGGATTAAAGTATCGGTTTGAATGGGAAGGGAATCAGTAAATTTTTAAAAAGAATCACGCAAATCCGCCAAGCCGCAAAGAAACGCCAACAAGAGCTCCAATGGTTTCTTTGCGGACCTTTGCGGCTTGGCGTGTGTTTACATTTGCCTGATGAAATTTATGATGTTAACAATATAATCTAATCGAAAAGACCTGTATGAAAAAATCCATCATTTTATCGTTTCTTTTGCTTCAATCGTATCACTCCTTTGCGCAACAGGTATCGAGTTATTATGGCAAATACGATCTGTTGCCCGCGCCCGCGAGTGCGTTTCAGGACGGCCTCGTCGGGTTTGCCAATCCGGCGACACTGGGAATGATGAGCGCACCCGAAGGCCGATTTTACTGGACGACCGAGGGGGGCAAAAGTATGTCCTTGAATAACTGGGCATTATTGATGGGAGGACCAGGCCTCGGCTTTGGCATGTACCAACGGAACATGCAGGGCAGACGAATCACTGACTATTCGGTCTCGCTGGGAGGCGGTACGGATGCCTTTTCGATCGGCCTGGCTTACGATTGGGCGCAGGGCGACAAGGATTTTTACGACGTTCAGAGAGTGATGAAAGCCAGCGTGATTTTCCGCCCCCTATCGCAATTATCCGTTGGAGTGACCGGTTTCCGGGGTCTGGAAAGCAAGGAGCAGGAAGGTGCGATCGAGCTCGGTTTTCGTCCCTTGGGGTCAGCCAGACTGACATTGTTTGGTGATGCTCTATTCGGCAAGGGCATCAGATTGGGAGAAAAATATTGGAGCGCCGGCGCCGCCTGGCAGGTTGTGCCCGGCGTCCATGCCGTCGGCCGTTATTTTGGCGCCGAGTCATTTACCTTCAGCCTGATTCTCGATTTGGGTAACGGTTCTTTCGCTGCCCAGAGTCATTATGGGGAAAACAGCCGACATGCCTACAACAGCTATATGCTGCGCAGCGGCGGTTTCAAGAACAATATTTTTCAGCGCGCAGTCAAGGATATTGGCTATGTTCCGTTCAATCTCAAGGGCGTCGTCGATCATCAAAAGTTTCTTTTTTTCGACGATGACACGCATCGTCTGTACGATCTGCTGCGCGACATTCGTGCCGCAGCCTCGGATCCGAGAATTTCCATCATTGTCATCAACCAGACAGAAATGTTGATACGTCCGGAACATGCGTGGGAAATTCGCGAAGAACTCAAAGCGGCGCAGGCTCGCGGAAAACGAGTGGTTGTATTCCTTGAAACAGCGGGAATGACCGGATATCATCTGGCCAGTGTGGCGGACAAAATCGTCATGGATCCGCAAGGCATGCTCACGCTGCCGGGACTGGTTATGGGGCGAACCTATTTGAAAGGCACCCTGGATAAACTCGGACTTGGTTTTGATGAGTGGCGTTTCTTCACCCATAAAACGGCCTATGAGAAATACAGCCGGGATCAGCTGTCCGAAGCAGATGAGGAACAGTATTCTGCTTATTTAGACGCCTGGTATCAACTGATTCGAAATGACGTGTCCAGTTCACGGAATTTATCGCCGGATGAATTTGACGCCATCATCAATGAAGGCATTCTGTTCAACGCCAAAACCGCTGTTGAACGGGGTCTTGTCGATAAACTGGATCGCTGGTCCAATATTAAAGAGATTATCAAAGGGATGAATGACGACCGGGCACTGTTCAAGATGAACCGCTCCGGGTTATGGGATAACGCCGTGCTGCCGGAGCAGTGGGGAGAAAAGCCTCAAATTGCCATTGTCTACGGATTGGGCGAATGTGCGATGGAAACCGGCATTCGCGCCAGGTTTCTCGAAACTGTTTTCTCGAAATTAGAAAAAAACAATTCGGTCAAAGCGGTCGTATTTCGCGTTGATTCTCCCGGTGGAAGCGGCATGGCCAGCGATGTTGTTGCTGAAGCCGTGAAAAAATGCGCTCTCAAAAAGCCGGTCATTGTCAGTCAAGGGCAGGTCGCCGGATCAGGCGGTTATTGGATTTCCATTTATGGTGACAAAATCATCGCTGGTCCCAATACCATCACGGGTTCTATCGGCGTCATCGGCGGCTGGATTTGGGACAAAGGAATGACGCAAAAACTCGGCATGACCGCGGATTATGTCAAAAGAGGCGAACACGCTGACGCCCTTTATGGGGTGACGCTGCCGATTCTCGGCATCAGCATTCCCGG
>RPQV01000471.1 GCA_003818595.1 Calditrichota bacterium | reverse complement strand
TCTGTTGGGATGTCTCTTTCCCTGCAGTCGCGCAAAAACTCGCTCAACAGGGAGCAGAGATCATTTTCCTGCCGATTTGGGGTGGAATACCCACATTGGTGAGAGCGCGAGCCATCGAAAACCAGGTCTATATTGTCACGTCCAGTTATGACATTGAAAGCGGCGTTTTTGATTGGGAAGGAAATCTGCTGGTCCAGGCGACCGCTGAGAGTCCTGTCTCAGTCATCACCCTCGATCTTAATCATAAAAAAGAGTGGCCTTGGCTGGGTGATTTTAAAAGTCGCATCCCCCGAGAGCAGCCCAGCCGGCAGGCGGTAGTTGACGCAGAAGAGAATTGAGTTCGGATGATGATGTCGGCGTCTATCAATGGAAAATGAATGAATGAGCAGAAAGATCGATGGAAGCTTGTATCACCTTGCCCTTGAGTACGTTCGCTGAGGCGCCGGAGATGCGCACAGATACCATTTCCCCCACCTGCAAATCACCCTTTGGCAAAATGACCAGTTTGTTGCCGTCCGTTCTTCCTTGAACATCCAAATCGGATTTTCGTGTCACCAACTCTTCAATGAGAACCTGATGCGCTTCGCCAATGTGTGAGCGATTTTTGTTCAGGGAAATTTCCTTCTGTACGGCGTTCAGGTGAACGATCCGTTCAGTTTTTTGGGCTGGTGTGACATCGTCGGGATATTTACGAGCGGCGATGGTTCCTCTTCGCGGTGAATATTTGAAAATGAAGGCCGAGTCAAATTGAACCCTTTGCACAACATCCAGAGTGTTCTCAAATTCTTCATCAGTTTCGCCGGGGAATCCCACAATAATATCCGTGGTCAGCGCTATAGACGGACAATATTGACGGATTTTATCCACCAGATCCATGTATTGCTGCCGCGAATAGGTTCTGTTCATGCGGTCGAGGATGCGGTCAGCGCCTGCCTGCAACGGCAAATGAATATGCTTACAGACCTTGCTGTTATCGGCAACGGTTTTCAGCAACGAGTCCGGAAAATCTTTCGGATGCGGCGAAGTGAAGCGAATTCGCCAAATATCATCAATTTCACTCACCTTGTTTAATAAAAAGGCGAAATCATGATTTTGGTGATGATAAGAATTGACATTTTGTCCCAAAAGCGTGACCTGACGAAATCCCTGCTCTGCCAACCGCCTCACTTCGTTCAGCACACTGTCGATTGATCGGCTCCGTTCGCGACCGCGAGCGTAGGGTACAACACAGAACGTGCAATAGTTGTCGCATCCTCGCATGACCGCGATCCAGCCATTGACGCTCTTGGCGCGAAATGGATGAATGTCCGAGTAGGTCTCACTACGTGAAAGTTTAAGGTCGTGTACAGCTTTGCGGTCGGTCAACGCCTGATCCAACAAGCCGGGCAATCGCTTATAGCTGTCCGGTCCGGCCATCAGATCAATGCGCATTTTTTTATTTTCCAACAGGGATTGTCGCAGGTTGGTGGTCATGCAGCCGAGTAAACCGATGATCTTTTCACGACCATTAGTCAAATGTCTGAGCGCATGCACCCGTGCAAGTACTTTACGCGTGGCATTTTCACGTACTGAGCAGGTATTGAGGAGGAGAATCTCAGCCTCTTCAGGCTGTACGACAAATTGATAACGATTCTCCTGCAGTATCGCCTGTACAATTTCGCTGTCATATTCATTCATTTGACAGCCGTATGTTTCAATGTAAACTTTAGGCATCCAAGATTCCAATCATATTCTGACTATCGATATGGGTCAGCTTAACCGGCAATAATTGATTTTTAGTCGGTCGATCTGATTTAACTTTGACGCGGATATAGTTGTCGGTTAATCCGCTCCACCAACCGTTTTTCTTCTGCTCGAAAAGAACCGGTTGGATGAGGCCGATATTTTTTTCGAAAAACACTCGCCGCTTGCGCGAAGAAAGTTGACGCAATATTCGGCTGCGCTTTTCGATGATTGCCGGAGGGATCTTGTGGGGTAATTTTCGACTGGCTGCATGGCCGCGTTCAGAATAGCTGAAGACATGAAAATAAGCCAAAGGCATCTGCTCCAGATTCTGAAAGGTGGTTATGAATTTCTCATCGCTCTCGCCCGGAAATCCGACGATGACATCTGTACCCAGGCAGATCAAGTCGACGATTTGTACCGCCTTGTTGATAAAGGTATCAAAGTCAGACACTGAATATCGACGATTCATGGCTTGCAGAATGTCGTCTTGCGCGCTTTGAATGGAAATATGCAGATGGCGACATAATTTTCCCTCCTTCATGCGCTGAAAGAGTTCGGGTGAAAGGGTGGTGCCTTCGGCCGATGAGATACGAATGCGGTCAAGTCCTGGAATCTGCTGTAGAGCATCAACAACATCCAACAGCGTTTTATCTTCGTCCGTATAAGTACCGATGTTGACGCCGGTGAGAACGATTTCCCGATAGCCGGCTGCTGCGAGTTCTCGAGCCTCGCGTAGAATATCTGTAAAAACACGACTGCGGGCACGCCCGCGAGCATAGGGGATTTCGCAATAAGTGCAGAAGAAATTGCAGCCGTCCTGAATTTTGAGGTTGGCACGGGTGTGCCGGTGATCGATTCCGGTAAAAGGAATGGTAAAGTTTTTTTTCTGCACCAGCGGAGTGATCAACTGCGGTTCTGAATGTAATGTAGTGCCGACAATTTCGGCAAGATCCATCTTCCGTTCATTGCCGACGATCCAGTGGATGTTGGGCATTTTGAACAAAGCCTCTTTTTGCGTTTGCGCCTGGCAGCCGATAAGAGCGATCTTGGCTGTCGGATTCAGGCGAACGGCCTTATTGACGATACGCTGAGTGTCGGCATCACCTTTCGCGGTGACGGTGCATGTATGGATGACCACTACATCGGCGGCATCATTTGCATCGACAATTTGATGGCCGTTGTTGCGGAAACTTGCCTCGATGACGGCTGTTTCTGCCTGATTCAACCGGCAGCCTATGGTATAAAAGGAAACTCTCATTTTCTCTCTAGTTCTAACTTTAATAATTTAAGTAAATAAAATGCTGAAAACAAGCTTCGATTTCCGGCTGGAAAATTCGAAAAAAATGATTATTTTGAGTTATTCGAAATTGCTAAAGAGGATTTCATTCATGCTAAGACGAAGGAGAACCGGCATTGCTTTCGGCGGGGGAGCGGTGCGCGGTTTCGCCCACATCGGCGTGATCAAGGTGCTCCAGGAATCCGGCATTCATTTCGACTATGTGGTCGGCAATAGTGCCGGGAGCATCATCGGCGCGTTATATGCCAAAGGAATGTCCTGGCAGGAGATGGTCGAAATCGCCGGAAGTATCAAACCCGTCGATTTACTGGGGATTAATTTTAAGCGCCGAGGTTTGTTCAATTCGGATAAATTGGAATTGTTTTTGGGTACTATATTTGGCGAGTTGACCTTTGAGGATTTACCCACACCGTTTCGTTGTGTGGCGGTGAATCTATTTGATGGTCAATTGGTGGAATTGTCAAGCGGTCCGATTGCCAAGGCAGTTCGGGCCAGCTGCAGCGTCCCGGGCTTCTTTTCTCCAACGCCGTACGATGATCAATTGCTCGTTGACGGAGGGATTCTGAATAGCGTGCCCGCAGATATCCTGAAAAAAATGGGCGCCGATTATCGAGTGGCGATAAACCTGAACGCGGACCGGGGGAAATTCATCTCTCCCAAATCGGGCATGGATGTCCTCTGGAGCGCTATGAAGATCGCCTGGAATGCGAATGCTTTTAAATCTCTCCAGAATGTTGATATGGTGATCGCGCCGGAGCTGAGCAGTTTTAATCATTATGAGATTAAAAAACTAACCTATCTGCTGGAAGCAGGCGAGCAGGCAGCACGTGCGGTGGTCGATCGAATTGCCCGAGATTCACGAAAATGGAAGTGGCTCTTTTAATTGTCAAGGTC
>RPQV01000470.1 GCA_003818595.1 Calditrichota bacterium | reverse complement strand
TTCAACGACAGCGCCGCTCAAGGTGGCAGCGCGTCAATTCGGCTTTCGGGCGGCGACGATGCCCGGTTTTTCTCTTGCTATGCTTCCGGCGTTGCGCATCGATTATCAGCAAATTAATCAACGCTGTGTGAAGCTTAAAGAAATGCTGGACCAAGCCATTTCAGCGACGGTTGCGTTTGTCGTCCAGCAGCAAAAAGTGATGATGAATTTTGATTTACGACATCGTTCAGCTCACGTCAGCAGTGGATTATTTCCGCAGCCAGGAATCGCCGGTAATCTGCCGAGCGGGGAAACCTATATTGTTCCCTATGAAGGTGAATTGGGAGACCGCAGTCGCACCGAAGGGGTGCTTCCTGTTCAATTCGGTGATGAAATCGTTCTTTATCAAATCGAGAACAATCGCGCCGTCCGGGTGATCAGCCAAGGAGCGGAGAGTAAAATTCAGGCTGAGATGCTGCTGCGCGAACCCGCTTTTGGAAATATGGCTGAACTGGGTTTCGGGATACTGGGAGATATGGGTGTTGATCCTATTGGCGAAATTCTTTTAGATGAAAAGTTGGGCTTTCATGTGGCATTTGGGCGCAGTGATCATTTTGGCGGCGCAGTAGGCCCCAAGGACTTTAGCTCTCCACAATCAGTTGTTCACATTGACCGCATTTATATCCCCCAACTGCAGAATTTGATCCATATCGATTTTATCGATTTGAAAAACGAATACGGAAGTGAGCGAATTATGGAGAACCACGCTTTTACTGTTTTTTAATGGCTCATCCTTTATTATTTCCTGCGCCATTTTTCCCTTGTTTTTTTGCTGATTTTGGTTTACTTTAATAAGATTAAATTGTCGTTAGGGTGATCTATTAACATGCAAGGTAAGGGTGAATCATATATCTGAAAAGCGGGTTGAAAAACACTTTCGCAAATGCCTTGTCTGGGCTTTGATACGATTAAAGTGCATCTCTTTTAGAATGCACTTTTTTTATTTTATGGAATATATCGATCTAAACGGTGAGAGGAGAGTTACAAGTGCATAAAATATTGGAAAAGCTTGTCTCTTTGCAGGAAATTGATGCGAAACTTCAAAATCTGGAAATTGGAAAAGGTGATTTACCGGCAAAAGTCCAAACCTTATCTGCTGAAATTATAAGATTGCAGGATTTATTGGCTGTGAAAAACATCGCTTGTGCGGGTTACCATGCAGAATTTGCTCAAGTGGGGAATGAAATTGCTCTCCACGAAGAAAGACTCAAGAAATACCGGGTTCAGCTGTATGCGGTCAAAACCAATAAAGAATATGATGCCATGACGAGTGAAATTGAGACAGCTGAAAAGAAAGTCGATGACTTGAAGTTTCGCAAATTGGAACTAGAGGAGCTGATCGAGCAGGTCGAGGGAGAAATTCAAACTCTGACTGAAAAAATCCGAGAACATGAAACGATTCTCTCCGGACTCCAGCATGAATTGCAGCAGAAGTTGCTGATTACTCATGAAGAGGAGAGCGAGCTCTCTTCACGTCGTCAAAAGCTGGTGCAGGAGGTTCCCAAACAGATCCTCAGCACCTATGAAAGGATACGTCAGGCACGAGGAGGTTATGCTGTGGCCGAACTGCAAAACAACGCCTGCAGCCACTGCTCGAGTCGTATTCCCTCTCAAAGGGGTCTGGAAATCCGCATGATGAACAAGCTCAATTTGTGCGAAGTATGCGGACGTATTCTGGTTTGGCGTGCTGAGCAGACTCAAAGTCTCTGATCCTGCGGTGTTTGTCGGTTGCGGAGCGGCTATACATCTTTGGGACGGATCATTTCATCCACAGAGTAGAGTCGACGAATATATCATCTTGATTTGTATTTATTTATTATGTATTTTATATTAAACAGCAGGCTGAAGCAGGTCAGACGACCGCGTTTCGGAGCGTGAAAAGGCTCCGAAATGAGGAAAGTCCGAACTCCACAGAGCAGGATGGTCCGTAACGCGGACCCCGGGTGACCGGGGGAAAGTGCCACAGAAAAGATACAGTCCCGTCAGCGGGATAAAGGTGAAATGGCGAGGTAAGAGCTCACCGCTTCAACGGTGACGTTGAGGGCAGGGTAAACCCCATTCGGAGCAAGACCAAATAGGCGGAGAGAGGCGGCTCGTCTCGATTGATCCGCGGGTAGGTCGCTGGAGGTGTCGGGCAACCGGCATCGTAGATAAATGGTCGTCATCCCGTATTGCGGGAATACAGAATTCGGCTTATCGACCTGCTTTGGCTTTTAAAAGGTTTGTGCCGATGTTTGATCATCGGCCAGTGAGGAGCGTTCTTTATATGGAATTAAAATGGGTTGTTGAGGACGACCTGAACCTTGAAGAGGTGAGAAAACTGGCGACGGACCTCAATGTGCCGTCAGTGATCGCTCAGATTTTATATCGACGGGGAGTGACAGATAGAGCAGGCGCTAATCGTTTTTTTGATCCGTCACTTGATCAATTGTATGATCCATTTTTACTCAAAGACATGTCGCAGGCGGTGGAACGGCTGCGACGCGGTCTGCTCAGCAATCAAGTCATTTTGATTTATGGTGATTATGATGTTGACGGCATCACTTCGGTCTCATTTTTATACTTGTTACTGAAGGAATTAGGCGCAAATATCAGCTATTATATTCCCGATCGTCAGGCCGAAGGATACGGATTGTCTGACAAGGGCATCGAAGAGGCTAAAAATCGTCAGGTAGACCTGATCGTGACGGTCGACTGCGGCATCACCGGTCATGCTGAAATCAATCTTGCAAAAGCGGCCGGAATTGACGTCATTGTCACCGACCACCATGAGCCGAGCCTGACCATTCCCGACGCTGTCGCCGTTGTGGATCCCAAAAGGCGGGATTGCGAGTACCCCTTCAAACAGTTGGCAGGCGTCGGCGTAGCCTACAAGCTGGCGCAGGGCCTTTTGCACCGCATGAATATCGATGAATCCATTCTTGAAAAATATATCGAGTTGGTGGCCATTGGTACGGCCGCTGATATCGTGCCCTTGGTGGATGAAAATCGGATATTTGTCAAGGCGGGTCTCGATGCCCTCAACAACAGTGAGAACACTGGACTCCGCGCCCTTTTACGCGCCTCGGGTTTGCAGGGAAGAGAAATCGGCACCGGCCAGATCGTATTTATCATTGCACCAAGAATTAATGCCGTTGGCCGTATGGGCGACGCGGAGCGGGCGGTTCGGTTGCTGACCACTGAAGATGAATCCTGCGCCAATGACATCGCCAATATTCTGGAACAGGAGAATCAACATCGTAAGAATGTTGATGAAGAGGCATTTCATGAAGCCTTGGAAAAAGCGGAACAACTTTTCTCCGAGGGAGATGCCCCCTGCATAGTTCTGCACAAAGATGGTTGGCACACCGGCGTCATCGGCATCGTGGCTTCTCGCGTCGTTGAAAAATATTATCGTCCGACCATTTTAATTTCCATTGAAGACGGGATCGGTAAGGGATCCGCCCGGAGTATTCCTGGTTTTGATCTCTATGAAGCCCTGAAAAAGTGCGAAGATCTGTTTCTCGGATTCGGTGGACATAAATATGCTGCAGGATTAACAATCGAAGCGGAAAAAATAGAGGCCTTTAAAGAGCGGTTTGAAAATATTACCGCTCATGAACTGACCGCAGAGACCTTAGCCCCCAAACTCAATATAGAAGCAGAAATTCGACTGAATGCCATTGATGAGCGATTTGTGCAACTGTTGAAAAGGTTTGCTCCTTTTGGCCCTCAAAACATGCGGCCGGTTTTTGTTTCACGAAATCTCCAGATCGTCGGATCGCCGACGATTGTCGGTAAAAATCATTTGAAATTTAAGGTCAGACAGGACGGCAAAGTGTTTGACGTTATCGCCTTTAATATGGGAAACATGATTCATCGATTGACGCCGGGTGAGTCA
>RPQV01000469.1 GCA_003818595.1 Calditrichota bacterium | reverse complement strand
TGCGCTGCAGCAAACTGACGGGCTTTTGCCAATGTTTGTCCGGCTCTGCCGTGTTTCACCTCGCCCAGAGCTTTGGTTACCAATATTTTATCGTCGGCAATTTCAAAGGCAAAAGGCTCTTCGCTCCAAACCCACAACCCCTTGTTGCCCAACAACAAGGGCTGAATCTGGTTGTATTCATTATTGGCATAAAAATCAAAGCGATAGCCAGCTTCGAAAGGCATCTTGTGGCTCTGTTTCACCGAACCCGACCAGATTTTTTCTCCGGGTTGCAAAGGAATGGTTAATAAGTTTTGGCCAATGGCAGAACCGCACAAAATAATAGTCAAAAATAAGAATGCCGTTTTCATTTTGATTCCTTTTGCCGCAAACTCAACAGTTGAGAAATCCGCATCATCTTGTCCCGCCGTTTTGCAGCCTTGTCTTTTTGTGTGAATAATTCTGGTAACAGCTTTGGGTCACATGAAATATGTAAATATTGATCCTGTGAAAGCAAAATACGAAACCAGAAATTTGAATGCAACTATTGCGTTGTCAAACAGGAATAGGTGTATTTCACAATTCTAAACGGTGAAGGCGGATGCTTGAAAATTCCAACTCGTCATAATTTCACGCCATCTTCACTATTCCGAATCTTCAATAGGCGATCACCCCAAACAATAAAACCCCATAATATCAAAAGTCAATTATTTCATTGACTTCGTGAAAGGCAGCAGTTATATTCAAGTAATCACATCTCACACTTCCGTTGGCGGGATCTGCTTATTATCTTCTTGTATATTCATTTTTATAACAAATACATATTATGTCAATATCAGGCGCTCTCTCAGTTGAGGAAAACCTAATTTACATCGAGGTCGACAACAAGGAGCCTCGCCTGATGGAAGACGGTTTTGGGCGCAATTACAGATAAATTCAAAATGTTATGCAGTAAAAGAAGTTGCTAATGGTATTTTTATTTGATATCGGCAATGTTTTAATCAATTTTGACATTCGCAAATTGCTTCACAAAATTGCCGGCAATTCAGGTCTTTCTATTAATCAAGTACTCAATTTATTTGACAAACCCGAGTTGCTAAAGGTAGAAACTGGCAAAATGAATGGAAAAGACTATTTTGATAATCTGGTTAATACCACGGGACTAAAATGGAACTACGAAGATTGGATAAAAGCCTGGGCGGATATTTACGAAATCAACAAAATAGGATTTAACTTGTTGAAGGAAGTAAAATCGCAAAAATATTCGGTATATATTTTGAGCAATTTAGCTGCATTTAATAGAGATGCTATAGAGATTAAAGCACCGGAAGTACTAACTGAAACGAAATACAATTTCTATTCATTTGAATTGGGTTATCACAAGCCGGATCCAAGGATTTATCAGGAAGTATGTGCTCGTCTTTTTGTACGCCCGACAGACTGTGTATTCATTGATGATATTCAAGAAAATATAGATGGCGCCATATCAATTGGTATGGAAGGCATCGTATATAAAAATGAAATGCTTGAAGACATCAAAAGACAAATATGCGCATTTATTCAAAAGACGGCATAACATTTCTCCAAAACATGTATGCTCTTGCCGCAATACTGATGGTTAAAATTGCAGAACAACTTTTGCTCTATATGCCATAAAGTTTATAACAGTTTTGGGGGATTGTCATTTATTCAAAGCAAGTGTGGTGGAATCAGTCTTTATGAGGTGCATTATGTTCCGAATTCTTCCAACGAGATTTGCCGTGATTATTCATTTGATTTTTCCGATAATCACCGTTCTTGCCCAGGAATTTCAATTCCAGCCGGAGATCAATAGCATACCGGTCATCATCGATGGGAAATCCCTATCCAGTCCCTTTGCCGGCGGATTGAGCCTTGCCCATTTGACCCTGGTGGATATCGACAATGACGGCGATATGGATCTTTTTTCCGGTGAAGAAGATGGAGATTTAACCTTTTTCCGCAACACCGGAACAGCTGGTGCTCCTACATTTGCATTTGAAACAGAGAAATTCGTTTCCATAGGCTCTGGATTTCGCAGCGCGCCTGCTTTTGCAGACTTGAATGGTGATGGATATTTCGATCTGTTTGTGGGAGAGTATTCAGGCGACATAAACTTTTTCCATAATACCGGCTCGACCAACAATCCCATATTTCTGCTTGAAAGCGAAAACCTCATCTCGATCTTTATTGGTTCTGAAGCGGCTCCCTCCCTCGCCGATATAGACAATGACAATGATTATGATTTATTTGTGGGAGAACGAGATGGATATATCAACTTTTTCCGTAATACCGGTACGGCTGTCTTTCCTGTCCTAATACTCGAAAGTGAAAACCTTGACTCCATCAACGTCGGTTTGGAAAATTGCCCCGCCTTGACTGATATTGACGATGACAATGATCTCGACCTTTTTATGGGTGAGCTGGATGGTAATATTAACTTTTTCCGCAATACCGGCACTGCCGAAAACCCAACGTTTACTCTCGAAACAGAAAACTTTGGGGCAATTGATGTCGCAAGACGCAGCAGGCCTTTTTTCGCGGATATAGATAGTGACCAGGATTTAGACCTGCTCGTCGGGGATCATGACGGTAATATCAACTTTTATCGGAATGGCGGCAGTGCCGCTATTCCCAGTTTCACCCTCGCAGCCAAAAATCTTGTTTCAGAGATCATCCTTGATATGGGTCTTTTCAGCAATGCCGCTTTTGTTGATATCGATGACGATGGAGACATGGATCTCTTTGTCGGGGTAGAAAATGGCAACATGAACTTTTACCGCAATACAGGCACTAGCGCCGCCGCCAAATTGACCCTCGAAACAGAAAGCTTGATATCTGTTCCTGAACGCTGTACCCCAATTTTTGCGGATATCGATGATGATGGAGATTTCGATTTTTTTTCCGGCGAGCAGAAAGGCAACATCCATTTTTTCCGAAATAATGGTTCAGCCGTAAGTCCGATTTTCGTACAGGAAACAAATAGTTTTTTTTCCATTAATGTCGGATCGCAAAGCACACCCGCACTGGCAGATATCGATAACGATGGAGATCTTGATTTGTTCATCGGAGAACGAGAGGGTAATATAAATTTTTACAGCAACACCGGCACTGCGGCAAATCCCATCTTTACTCTCGAAACAGAAAGTTTTGCAGCAATCGATGTTGGACTCTTCAGCACGCCTGCATTTACGGATATTGACCACGACGGCGATCTGGATCTCTTTATCGGAGAAAATTTGGGCAACATAAACTTTTTCCGCAACACAGGTACATCAACCAATCCCCTTTTTGCTCTCGAAACCGAAAACTTTGCCTTGCTTGATACCGGCTACGAAAGTGCTCCTTGCTTTGTCGATATCGATGGTGATGGAGATGATGACCTTTTTGCCGGAGAGTTCGACGGCGGTTTGTATTTTGACCGAAATGTGTCTCCAACGAGTGTCGCTTCCAGGACAACTCCCCAATCACCTAGTTTCAAACTCTATCAAAATTTTCCCAATCCATTTAATCCGGCGACGACGATCCAATATCAGTTAGCCGGATCAAGCCATATCATGTTAAAGATATATAATCTTGCGGGACAGGAGATCATCACACTGATCGATGAATTTCAACCGGCAGGTGAACATGAAATAACCTGGCAACCAAAAGGATTATCCAACGGATTATATTTTTATAAAATGCAATCCGGTACATTTTCGGAAATAAAAAAGTTGATTCTTCAAAAATAAGGAAAATGTAAGCGGGAGTTCATTTCGTCAGCATCGCATCATGCCTCAAAGCAGGTGATTCTTCCGTACGATCCGGCGTCGGACATAAGCGACAATATGTCAGCCAGTGAAAAAATAAATTGTTTGGTTATGCACAAATAACATCAGAAAAAGAAATAGTCTCCGAGCTTAAAAAAAAGAAAGACTGTTTGAATTAT
>RPQV01000468.1 GCA_003818595.1 Calditrichota bacterium | reverse complement strand
TGTTCTCGACATTTCCCACTCCATACTCCAGAAAAACCGCCAATCCGCGATCGGTGGTCGCGAACAGGGGATTGAATTTGAACAGCCATTCGCTGAAACGCTGCGTCATGCCGATTTCAATGACCTCATTGGTGATTGTGCCGTTGCTGATCCTCTCATCGGCGTAAAATGAATCATGATTTGACTGGTTCTTTCTATATTCCAGCTGGAAAATATTTTTAAAACCCAGCGAGACATTGAAAAATCGATCAAAGGCGACCGGATAGATTTCAAAAGGATCGGTCACGGTCTCGATGTCTTCCGACTGAGCGACGCTCAAGCCTCCTCCCACGCCGACATGCAG
Source organism: Calditrichota bacterium (assembly GCA_003818595.1). Classification (GTDB taxonomy): domain Bacteria; phylum Zhuqueibacterota; class Zhuqueibacteria; order Residuimicrobiales; family Krinioviventaceae; genus Fontimicrobium. The sequence goes on along the minus strand of RPQV01000468.1, from coordinate 3,590 downwards.
GTATCCATATTTCGGCGTCATCAGCCGACTGCCGTCTGTTTTGAAAAGGAAAGAATTCTGCGCCCATGACGCGGACGATGTCAGCACATAAAGTACCGGCAGAATCGTAAAATAGAAAAGGCAGCTTTTTGCAGATATTCCGGCACCTAAATGGCACATAATTTTTGCCCAAATTGATTCATTCGCTTCCTTCAATAACAGTGGTTTAAAAAGGTAACAGCTTTTTAATTAAATGACAAGACTATTTTAATTAGTGGGCATAAAAAAGGTTGTATAATTTTAATCAAGTATATATATTAAACGCGTTAAACGGACGTGCACCAATAATCGATGATAAGAGTATTTCCAGGTTGATTACTGCTTCGGCAATATTGAACGGACCCGAGTCTGACCCTTTTTCTCATTTAACCTGCTTGAAAATATCCTCTTCCCGTTTCCAGGGGCAGCGATTTTGATAGCTCTCAATGGATTGCCTTGCCTTCCCGTCAGCAAACAGGAATAATCAGGGAAAGCCGGAGGTGTGTCGGACCGTCAAGTCTATGATCGCATGATTGATCAATGTAGGACATCGTATGCAGACTTTATTGAACTACAGTTTTGAGCCGATGGAGTGGCAAATCACGTTATTGTCATTCCTCACGGCATTTCTGCTCTCCAGCATCATCGCCATCACCTATGAACGAACATTCCACGGCTTTTCCTATTCAAGAGGCCTGGTACAAAGTATGGTTCTGGGCAGCATCATCTCCTGCCTGCTCATGATCGCGATCGGCGACAACATTGCCCGCGGCATCGGCATTGTGGGCTCGTTGGCCATCATTCGTTTCCGTACCAATCTTCGCGATCCTCGAGATCTTGTGTTCCTGTTTGCCGCCCTCGGCGTCGGCGTTGCTGCGGGCGTGCAGAGCTATCCGACCGCGATCATCGGTACTCTCTTTTTCTGCCTGGTCGTCGTCGTCCTCTATATTTCACCCTTTGGCGCGCGCCGAAAGCATGATGGTCTGTTGCGTTTTCAAATTCCCTTCGGTTCCGAAGCCGCCGGGCAAGCGACCGATATCCTGAAAAAATATACGCGAAATTTTGTCATGGTGGCCATGCGCAATGTTTCTCAAGGACAAGTTATTGATTATGCTTATCAGGTGAAATTAGCGGATCCATCCGACAATATCAGACTCACGCAGGAACTGCAGACGGTCGACGGCATTCGTGGAATAACCTATACGAATCAAGAAGCAACGGTGGAGGTGTAAAGAACATCATGTTTTTCAGGAAATTCCGACAAACACACCATTTCAATTATTACACGATTCTTTGGCTTTTTGGATTCGCTCTATTTTTGATTTTAATTCCCGACTGGTATATTGCGAAAAAATCTATCGGCGTTGTGGAAAATAAATCTCATCAGCTCAGCGTCGGGGAATCGGGCAGGCTTCAGAGCGTGCTGGTTTCTATCGGCGAGCAGGTGGAAAAAGATCAGGTGTTGATGCTCCTCAATATCTCTGACTTGAAATCCAATCTCGAACAGATGAAAACTGAACTGGCTGCCTTTCGGAAATACCAGGACGCGCATCAAGACCGTTCTGCGCTCGAAATTCGTCGAATGGTATTGCAGATGGAAAATGAAGCCGCGGACCTGGCCGAACGGTTGTCATTGATCGAATCGCAGAGCGCGGAGCTGGCGGCGTTGAATGCCGAGATCGAACGACTACAGAGTGCTGAATCAGCGGGACTGGGATACAGCCGGAGCATGTCGGAACTGATCGTGCAGCGGGATGCCTTGAGTGCCTTTTTGCAGGAACAGGGCAAAGACATCGAACTGTACCGACAGAATCTTGAACAGGCGCGACAATCGCGCGCTCTCGTGGACGGTACGGATATGGAGAGCATGACCAACTCGCTCGCCAGAGAACAAATGCAATATGCCGAAGAGCTGCGACGGCTGGTTGCCGAAACGGAATACCGTATTGGTCTGCGGACAATCGTCTCTCCCTGCGATGGTGTTGTCACCGAGATATTGGCGCGCGCGGGCGACGCCGTTGACGAGTTTATTCCCCTGATCGTCGTTGACGAATCGTCTCCGCTCTATATGGACGTTTATATTTCTGAACAATCCCCTCTGATTCCGCAAGTCGGAATGAAAGTCAAAATTTACTCTTCGCGCGACAGGAAATTCAATGCCACGGGGACGATTTCTTTTGTCCATCCGGGATTTTCGATGGCCTCGGAACGTTTTTCCTATCGCGGTCAATTCTTTTGGGCGCGCAAAGTCCGCGTAGAACTGCCTGCAGGGCATCAATTAATCCCCGGTGAAGTTGTCAAGGTTCGCCTCAACCGCTGATCATGAGCCAAAGGATTTTTCGCAATCTTGATGCACCTCTTTCAACACCAACACCGAAAGCTTTGGTGCATTCGCTGTTATGCTCGTATGTTGTGGAGCGCTTATGAAATCTTTAGTTTCAATCTTCCAAAATCGTCGTGTTTTCTCGTCATTCATTTTCGCATGTGTCACCTGCAGCCTGATGGCGCTGAATTATTCACCATCAGCCGGCGCTCAATCTGTTCTCAAGACAGACGCTGCTCCTCTTTTGACATTGGATTCGAAAAGTATGCTTGCACCTGAAAGCACTGCCATGACCGAAGATCAGGTCATCGCTGCAGCCATCAAATCGAGCCGGCAATTACGCGCCCTATCCACCCACGCTGAAATCGCCACATATCGATTAAAGTCCAGCGGTATGATCGAAAATCCGGAACTGCGCATCAGCGACGTATCGACTCGATATTATACCGACGAATTTGACGAGTTGAGAGTCGGTCTGCGATTTCGTCTGCCCAAGCTGGGAGAGTTGAGTGAACGAAAACAACAGGCGCGGGTTGATTTGGGGCAAGTGAAAGTTGACGAAATTCGATATCGCCAGGAGATGATTGCGCAGGTCCGCAAAGACCTGGCCGATGTCCTCCTGGCCGATCAACTCGTCGAACTGGCGCAAAAAAAATCGGCGAAAGCGGATGAACGATTGCACATCATTGAGCAGCTCGTCGACCAGGGTGAACGTTCGATCATCAATATGACCAAAGCAAAAATATGGTGCGCGGAATCGAAAAACGATCTCGCCCGAGCACGGCAAAACCAAAAATTGGCGCGACAAGCGTTGGCGAAACAGACGGGAATTGACGCGACAGCGCTGTTCATTCATAATGAACTGCCGCAATTGACCAAGGACCTGGACGCTCTGATCAACGTGGCACTCGATTTGCGACCGGAATTAGAGTTTGTCGGCCATCAAATTGAATTGGCGAGGCAGCAGAAGCAGTTCGAAACGTTGAAATTGATTCCCTGGTTCAATTTTGTCGAAATTTCTTATCATTCTGAAAAGCCCGGCGATGAGGATTGGGGAGAGTTTATAACGGGGATCAATCTTCCGCTCTTTGACTGGAATCTGGGCAACATCAAAGCGACGCAATTGGCGGTCAAAAACCAGGAAGCTGAATCGGCTGCGGCAAAAGAATTAATTGAACAAGAGGTGCGAGCAGCCCATCTCGTCTTTCAGGATTTATGGCTGGATTGGACCACCTTTCGCGCGAGTGCG
>RPQV01000467.1 GCA_003818595.1 Calditrichota bacterium | reverse complement strand
GAATGGCTGCGCGTTCGTCGCGATCTGGCAGGCATCCTGGCATTTTGTTATCTCTCCGATAATCTCGGCTTTACGGGAGACTGGTGGGTGGGCGATGTGGCGGAACTCAATCCCAGTCCGACGCTCGCCTGGTTCAAAAACTGTTTCGCCAAGAGCGCCGTGTTCATCGATATACGAGATCATCGCTATAGCAAAGCGTGTGCACCACTCCAGTCGCGAGCGCCATTCTCTTTTAATCTCGTCGGATTAACCGATCTTCATCATGAGGTGAAAGGAACGGTATATCTCAGCCTTTTGGATAAAAACGGCACATCGATGTGGAGCGAAACCCAGGAGGTGATCATTCCCCCATTTGAAAACAAATATATTCCGATTTCCCTGACGCTGCCTGATCAGACCGGTGGTTACGTGGTGACCGCACAATTTAGGGAGAATGGCAGTGAGGAATCTGTTATCTCGCGAAGATTCATTAAAATCGGGAATGGAGAGGCGGCGTATTTTAAGCTTTTACCAAAACCGCTCCGTTGAAACAATAGCGTTTCTCCGTCATAATTTTTGTTTGATGTAACCAGATCAGTCACTCAAATTAGACCGTCGAAGGATCAATTTGCAAAACACCTATCCCATCAAAGCCGTCGCTCTGAAAACAGGGTTGACTGCACATACCATTCGAGTTTGGGAGCGACGATATCAGGTGTTAACTCCCTTTCGCACCGAGTCGAATCGGAGATTGTACTCTGATCCCGAAATCCAAAAGCTGATTAAACTCAAGACGGCGGTCGCGGCGGGACACACCATCAGCCATTTGGCAAAGATGTCTTTAGCCGAGTTGACTGACCTGGTTGAAAAACTGCCCTACACAATGTACATGATGAAGAATGACATTGAATTCCCCTCAAATGCTTCTGTCGAAGAGTTCTTAAACCAGGCTCTCGCTGCTGTTGAAAAGCTGCAGCATCAAAAACTGGAGGGAATTCTTCAAAGCGCTGCCAATCGTTTCAATGTATCCGTTTTCATCGATGATTTGATCATGCCCTTTTTAGAACAGATCGGCGGACGATGGGCTGGTGGAGAATGGCGCATAGCACAGGAGCATGGCGCTTCAGCAGCTTTGCGATCAATTCTGGGGAGGTATTTGTCGAGTTTCCAGCCATCACCCGATGGTCCGGTTTTAATTGCGGCTACTTTGGTCGGATTAAAACACGAATTTGGCGTATTAGCAGCGGCGATCACAGCCGCATCTCTGGGCTGGCGAGCCGAATTCCTGGGGGTTGAGCTTCCCGTCGATGAAATTTTGTATGCGGCTGTTAGGTTGAACGCCGGTGCGGTCGCCATCAGCATCCTTTATCCGTCTGATGATCAGGCGGTGCGGGAGCAGTTGATCCGACTGGATCATGAGTTGTCTCCGGAAGTCCGTCTGTTCATTGGAGGACAGGCAGCGGCCAGTTATCAAAACGATATCGCGGGATGTCGTATGCTTTTTTTACAAACCATGGCTGACTTGCGTCGAGAATTACAATAAATTCTATCGACGTCATGGTGGTATCTAACCAACACCATTTTTATCGGCTCATGAAATTCGGATATTGATTTTAAATATATTTGCGGGTTCTGCCCGCTGACGGCGGCACAATTTTGTAACGTTAACATACTTTATTCTTGACAAATCCATTAAAATGTTTTATTTTCGTATATTAATTCAATGAATGAATAAAAAGGCCTATCGATGAACGCAGTAAACACTATCTCCCGAGTCGAAAAAACCGCCTTGGAACACTCCAAGCGAGAGTTCATCTATTCTCCAACGGAGAAAATCGGCATAATCCAGGTCGATAATTTCCCCTTGTTAGGCAAATTGACCGCCCTCCGCTTTATTGAATGGATTCAAGCCAATCCAGGCGGTGTCGTCTCCCTGCCGACCGGGAAAACTCCAGAGCATTTTATTAAATTTGTGATCCGATACCTCCGCGGATGGCATAAACCTTCTATCCAAAAAGATCTGGAAATCAATGGTGTGGATCCGTCGATCAAGCCGGATATGGCGAGTCTACATTTTATTCAGATCGACGAGTTTTATCCGATCGATCCCAATCAAAAAAACAGCTTTTACTATTACGTGAAGAAATTCTATATCGATGGATTTGGCCTCGATCCGGTCAAGGCTTTGCTGATGAATTTTGCCGAGGTTGGCGTTCCAGCTCATCTTACGCTCAAAGATGTTTTTCCTGACGGCGTCGTCGATTTATCCCTTAGACACCGACATCCGGTTGATTTATCAGAACAGAGACAAAAGAGCGTCATCGAAGCGGTGGATGAGTTCTGCACGCAATATGAAGAAAAAATCCAGAACCTGGGTGGAATAGGATTCTTCCTCGGCGGAATCGGACCTGATGGACATATCGCCTTCAATATTCGCGGTTCGGACCATTTTTCCACCACGCGTCTGACACAAACCAATTACGAAACCCAGGCGGCAGCAGCCTCGGATCTCGGAGGCATTGAAATTTCACGGAACCGTCTGGTGGTCACCATCGGCTTGAAAACGATTACGGTTAATCCCAAGGCTGTGGTCATTATCATCGCCGCCGGCGAGGCCAAAGCGAAAATTGTCGCTGATGCCATCGAATCACCGAAAAGCATTCTTTATCCCGCTTCGATCCTGCAGGACTTGCCCAATGCCCGATTTTATCTCACCCGCGGCGCCGCTTGCCGATTGGTTGAAAGACGTCTCGTTGATTTTCAATCATGGTCCGACCTGCCCGCAGACCAGATTGATCGGGTTTTGATTGATCTGGCGGTTAGGAAAAACAAAATGCTCGTTGACCTGACGAAAAATGATCTGCTCGATGACAAGTTCGGACAGGAAATCCTCCGACGTTATCGCGATGACTACCATTCCGTCATATTGCGAACCAGAGATGCGCTGATCGCGAAAATTGAAGCAGGCTTGAAAGATGTCAGCAATACAGCATTCATGCATACGGCCCCCACCACGATGATATTGAACTCGGATATCTACCCTATATTTATCATCTGGTGAGAAATCCCTTAAATACGCATCACTTTTGTTATTTGACCAGCGGTTTTAACGCCGTCACCAATCATTATGTTTTACGCCAACTCGTGACCCTCTTTGAACAGATCGAAAAGTCAGAATTAAAAGCGCTGATCGACGAAGGCTACTTTAAGCAGGATCGGGCGACTGGCGATACGGATGTCTATCACTATCTTGACGGCGTTGCGGCAAACAGCCAATCCATCCGCAATCAGGCAAACTCAAGGCGTCTATTGCGTATCCTCATTCAATTGTATGAAGAAGAGAGCATACAGCATTTAAAAGACCGGATTGGTGAGTTAATTGATTATTTTCGCACGCAATATCCTGGGAAAAAAGACCTCGGACACATTCAACTGTTGAAAGGAATGATTCGAGAATGGGAAGCCGATCTTTTTTGGGCTCATTTCGGATTCAATTCGCGTTCGGTTCATCATTTGCGCTTGGGTTTTTATAAAGGCGATATTTTTACCGAGGATCCTGAATTTGTTCGGGACGTCAGACCTGTCGCTGATTTGATGGAAGAGATCAGACCCAATGTGCTTTCATTGGCATTTGATCCGGAAGGAAGTGGGCCTGATACGCATTATAAAGTGATGCAGGCGACAGCTGAGGCGGTCAAAGATTATATCAAGAAAAAAGGGCGGAAGGAACTTGAAATTTGGGGATACCGCAATGTCTGGTTCCGTTTCCATCCCTCCGAAGCCAATATTTATGTTCCGGTTTCGGTGAATTCAATGGCTGTGATGACCAATGCGTTTCATAATGCTTTCGGCTCCCAAGTCGATGCCTCTTTTCCCAGCTATGAACTGGATGGCCCTTTCTCCCGCCTGGTGCAGAAGATTCAGGCTGAACAATTCCATACGGTTAAAATTTGCCTG
>RPQV01000466.1 GCA_003818595.1 Calditrichota bacterium | reverse complement strand
GAGGCAGCGCGTTTGGCGCCGTCAGCGGACAACGCGCAGCCTTGGAGATACTTGATCATCGATGATGAGGCGGTAAAGCAACGTGTGGTCGAGCATGCTTTTTCCGGCATATACCGCGCAACAAGGTGGGCAGCGGCGGCGCCGGTGTTGGTCATCCTATTCGCTCAACTCGATATTGTAGCAAACCAGCTCGCAAAACGAGTCACCGGCATTCCCTATTACCTGATCGATATGGGCATCAGCGGCGAACACTTTGTTCTGCAGGCCCACGAACTTGGGCTGGGCACCTGTTGGATCGGTTGGTTCAGCGCCAAAGGCGTCCATAAAGCCCTCCAAGTGCCAAAATCATTAAGACCCGTTGAGATGATTGCCGTTGGCTATCCTTCACAACCACAACAAAGGGGGAGAAAACGTAAATCACTTGAGGAAATCTGTACATTTAATGAGTATGCTTGATGAAGAATCCCACCCTGATCAAAGGCACTCTGGTGAAGCGGTACCAACGGTTTCTTGTCAATATTCGTCTTGAGAATGGCAAAACCATCACCGCAGCATGCCCCAACACCGGCAGCATGAAGTCCTGCAGCGAACCAGGAAGTCCGGTATTGATGTCAAGAGACGATAATCCAAATCGAAAATTCCCCTTTACCTGGGAAATGACTCAGGTCAATAACGTCTGGGTCGGCATCAATACATCGGTTCCCAATAAACTCATTCACAGAGCCGTCAAAAAGGGTCAAATTCCTGAACTGACCGGCTATAGTAACATACAGACTGAAGTCAAATACGGCGAAAACAGCCGCATCGATCTGTTGCTGAGTAATGGAGAAAAGCGGTGTTACGTCGAAATTAAGAGTGTAACCCTGGTCGAAGACAAGATCGCTTATTTCCCTGATGCCGTAAGCACCAGAGGGCAAAAGCACCTGGCAGAATTAAAGAACGTCGTCGAACAGGGACATCGCGCTGTTCTGCTTTTTCTGGTGCAGAGAAACGATGCGGAATTCTTCAAACCAGAGACTGCAATTGACCCGGATTTTGCTGCCGGACTCAAGGATGCGTCTGAGCATGGCGTGGAAATCCTGGTTTATCTGGCGAATGTCAGCATCGAAGAGATTACGCTCGGCAAGTCGATCCCCTTTGCCCTGGAATAATCCCCATCCATACGTGACCTTCATCTGGACTGTTTGGACATGATTAAACATGAACAGCCTCTCGTTGAATAAAGCGGTGGCGACTTTATGCCACACTTATTACATTTATTGATGAAACTTTCAAATCTGTCATGATTAAGTAACAGCCCTGTAACATTCTCTGTCCATTCAAAGCAACAATAGAATTTCGATGCCGTCACCAATAATTCCATCATGATTGTTACTATCTGATTTTCCTAAACTAAGCGCTTTCCTTCCTGCCGTTAAAATACCTGCCGCATCATGGCATAGTCTCTGCTTAACATCTGCCGGAGTTAACTCGTCTTGATCTTTGGCTCAATATCCACGATAGTTCCTCATCATCTCTCTTGAGATAACTGAGGAAATCTATCAAGCCCCTTTCAAAATCAACAATGAACACCATGCCTCCCAGGCGGGTTGTGTGGGAAGTAGTGCCGGGCAGTCAAACGCCCAGGTACGGGTATTAAACTTTGGAGGTCTGCCATGAAATCCATTTTGCAAAAATTCCTGCTTTTTACGCTGCTCATCGGAATGGTCAACGTCTTCGCAAACGGAGATGAACAGCTGGGCGTCACCCTGCCGCAATTTTCCGGAACCCTTGATTTTGCCGTCATGAATCTCGGTGCATTGAGCACACAAGGTCGCGCTTCGAGCATCGTCAAGCTGCCTGCGCAAGCCGAAATCATCGCCGCTTTTCTTTATGGCAGCGGATACAGTGATCTCAACCGAGATGCGCTCGGAGATATCACACTCACCTTCACCAACAAAACAGACAATTCCACCCTTTCGGCCACTGCGTCTCTCATCGGATATGCGGAGCTGGAGGGGAAAAACTATTTCAGCTACCGCGGAGACGTCACGCCCGCCGTGGCTGCCGGAACGAAAACTTATCGGCTGAGCGGATTCGCATTGCCCTCCCTGCCGCAGAGCAAAGGCGCCTTTTTCGGCGTCGGTCTGCTGGTCATTTACAGCGATCCCAGTTATCCTCAGTCGATTATTTCCATAGCCGACGGGTTGGACTATTTGAACGGACAAGCGGGCGTTCCGACTACGGAGACCGTGTCCTTTGAATTTGGCGCCCTTGGTTTTGCCCAAACCGCTACGGTGAAATTATTTGCCGCCCAATCCGCCACAGCAGGCAGTAATTCAGCAGCTGCCGCCAACGCCAATGCGGTATGGTATCAGGCAGGTCATGACAAGGCGCCTCTGGCCGACCTCATGGATGCCGCGGGCGCCGTTGATTACAACAACTCTTCTTCCAGCGATCCCACTGTGGACAGCGATCCGCTGACCTCGGCGGCGAAAGCCTGGAGTTCGGTCGAATTTTCGGCGCCCATCGGCGAACAGGATTCCTGGCTGGCACTGGAGCTGGAATCGCAAACCGACAAGGCCGGCGTCGCTCCCTATCAGGGCGTGTGGATCATGGCAGCCGGCCGAATTTCCCTGGAGGATGTCGGCTGCGGCACGATCGGAGATGTTGTGTTCTTTGATCGTGACGGCAACGGCATCAAAGCCGAACGCCAGGAGGCGGGGATTCCGGGAGTCACAGTTCGTCTGTACGCCGACAACGGCGACCAGGTCTTTCAGGTCGAAAACGATCCGTTGCAGAAGGAGATGGTCACCAATGAGCTGGGATATTATGAATTCAAATACCTGGATGAAGGAGACTATTTTGTAGAAATTGCGCATGAAAAACTGGATCCGCAATATATCCGTTTCACCAACATGACCAATCCTTCGGCCGTCATCCATTTGGATTCATGCACGCCACAGTTGGAGATCGATTACGGTCTGACCCTGGTGCAAAAGCCGTCCCGTGGCGGCAATGGCAATGGAGGGTCCGGGTTTAATTTCGGCGGATTCGGATTTTTAGGAAGCGGTTTCGGTCAAACCATACCCGTCGAGCTGTCCGATTTCCAAATTCTCGAATCCTCTGATGTCGTTCAGGTGGCCTATCTTGCCGTCAATGCCGAAGAATCCAGATTCGAAGTGTATCGCAGCAATCAGCGAATTCTCGATTACCAACTCATCGACGTCACGATGGAAAAAGCCATTGACAGCGAGCGACTCATATTTGTCGATGAATCGGTTGAGAGTGGCAAACAGTATTACTATCAGATTGCAGAAATCGATCAATGGGGAGATCGGATGATGCACGGTCCGTTGGCGGTATCGGTCTCTTCAGCGCCGGCCGGTTATCTCCTGCACGATGCTTATCCGAATCCTTTCAATCCCAGCACAAGAATTCAATACAGTCTGGCGGAGAATTCGCCGACATCACTGCAGATTTATAACATGATGGGACAACAGGTGCGAACGCTGGTGAACGCCGGCCAAACCGCAGGCGTCTACACCATCGAATGGGACGGAACGAGCGATGCCGGTACAAGTGTACCGGCAGGCGTTTATGTCTATCGTTTAAAAGCCGGCAGCTTCGAGTCCTCTAAACAGGTCATTTTTCTCAAATAGACTTGAGTCATAGGGGGCCAAGTCCGATCAGGGGCAGAAACCGACTGACGATTCGGTTTCTGCCCTTTTCTTTTCTGACTCGCTCAAGATATCCCTCAGATCGCTGAACGGAAAGGTTCGATTCGCCAGGCGGGGTGAAGCAACCGGTTATCCTCTTTATGCGGCGTGGATCTTCGTCCAATACTGCGGTATAGGGTCATCTGCGGCGTTACATCTCGTCCTATACCGCGGTATAGGGTCTTCTGCGGCGTTGCATCTCATCCTATACCGCGGTATAGGGTCTTCTGCAGCGTTGCATCTC
>RPQV01000465.1 GCA_003818595.1 Calditrichota bacterium | reverse complement strand
TCATTGATGGCGTAAAGGTTTATGTCACAGGACCGCCTCCGGGTATGAAGGACTGGGCGATTCCGGAAGGCAGCACCCGTCGTTTCACTTGGGCTGGCGCTGATGGTCTGCATTTTGAAGGATTTAACGGCGCGATGGGTTGGGAACAACCGTCGTCATATTTTGGCGGTGGTCCCCGTTATCCTGCCGGAAACCTGAAAAATGTCCAGCTCGTACTGGCTACCGTCGATGCCGCGGGCAACTTTAGCCAGGAAGATCCCAACGTGTCGTATGGATATCGCTATATGCGCGGCGCCGCCAATCCGCCGGCGTTGCCCGAGTTCGCTCCCTTTATCATCAATGTTGTCGGCGGTTATTCATTCCAGGAATTTGCTAAAAATGTTCCTCTCGCTGCTTATGACGTTGAAGATCCGGCCAATCCGCGCCGCCTCGTCGTCATGTTCCTCGAGAACAACGTTGCCGGTGGTCTGGTTACCGGAACCTATTTTCCGGGCTCCAATGCGGCTTATGATAATACCGCCAGCACTGGTCCGAGAGAATGGCTGTTCATCGTCGATGCAGATTACAGTGAAACGGTCAATCCTGAATATCAGGGCGATCTGACGGCGCTGGATTTGCCGATTATGTGGTGGCTCACTGTCAATCGTCGCGGTGATGCCGTATTTTCACCGGAGGCAACAGGGCAGGACAAATTGAACATCATTGCCAACCACATCAATACCAGCAACGATGTATATGAAATCACAACTCCTGCTGCAGATCGCGGTGTCGCAGTCGCGCAGGAACAGTTGGATATGATCAATGTCGTTCCCAATCCCTATTGGGCATGGAGCGCCAATGAGACGCAACCGACGACACGCATTATCCGCTTCACCCATATGCCCGAGAGCGGCGCGACGGTTCGCATTTTTGATCTGGCAGGCAATCTGGTGCGCGCCATTACTGACGCTGATCGTGAAGCTCAAGGTTCATTGGGTACTGCATTCGCGGAATGGGATGCCCGCAATGCGTCTGATGTTCCGGTCGCCAGCGGCATGTACATTGTTCATGTCACCATTAAAGATGTCGGCGAAAAAATTCTCAAGCTTGCAATAATCAACCGCGAAGAAAGATTGCTGTACTATTAAATCTTGATCACTTGATTATTGTTGGATTGGAAGATAAAGAGAAAGGAACGTACAATGAGATATAAAGGTCTTGTAGCTATACTTTTGACATGCGTGCTCCTGCTGTCGAGCTCGTATGTTTTCGCCGGCACCGGGAAACGTATTGCCACGGCCGGCGCGACAGAGCTGCTCATTCCGGTCGGCGCGCGCTCTACCGCGTTGAGCGGCGCCAACACGGCTGAGGTGAGCGGCATTGATGCGCTCTATTGGAACCCGGCTGGTCTGGCCCTGACGGTACAGAACACCGAAGCGATGTTTTCCCACCAAAAGTGGATCGGCGATATCAATGTGAATTATCTCGCGGTTTCCACCCAGTTGAGCCGCATCGGCAGTCTTGGCCTCAGCCTGAAAAGCCTCAGTTTCGGCGACATCATGGAAACCACAGTTGATGTCCCGGAGGGAACCGGATCGACATTTTCTCCCTCCTACTTGACAGTCGGTTTGACGTACAGCCGTAAAATGACGGACCGTATCCTCTTCGGCGCAACGGCCAAGTTGGTAACCGAACGGATCATGAGCACCAGCGCCCAGGGAGTCGGTTTTGACTTTGGCCTGCAGTATGTCAGCCCGCTCTCGGGACTTAAATTGGGCGTGGTTCTGGCCAATTTCGGCGGCAACATGAAGTTCGACGGCAGCGACCTCGAACGCCGGGTCATTATGCCGGGCACAGAGAATGGAACGGTTCAAACTTCAGTGACCATCCCGACCGCCTCTTTTGATCTGCCGTCGCAGTTGAAGATCGGCGTCGCCTATGGGCTGAATCTCGGCGATCAACTGAATCTGGATCTGATGGGCACCTTCGTCAATAATGCCTATGCCTACGATCAATACATCGTCGGCGCTGAACTCGATCTGCGTCATTTCCTGTTCCTCCGCGGCGCCTATGCGGTCGCCTATAAAGAGGGAATAGAAGGTGCCGACAACAAGTTTGTCAGTGCCAGCGAAGACTATTTGTTTGGTCCTTCATTCGGCTTGGGCGTTAAATTCAACATCGGCGTACCGGTTACCCTGGATTATGCCTATCGTCTGACAGAATTCTTCAACAATGCTCAGTGGTTCTGCCTGACGGTCGGTTTCTAAGTACTGTCATCTTTGAATGCACAATAAAGGGTTGATCCGCAAGGATCAACCCTTTCTATTTTAAGGACTGGTAAAATGCGTATCCTGAAATATTTCGCGCTGTCCCTTCTGTTTGCCATTCAATTTGTTTCTGCGCAAAAACTGCAGGTCAGTCTCGATTGGGCGACTTTTGCTTATGATCAGGACAATGCCTATCTCGAGTTTTATTATGCCTTTCCGCAAAACCGTCTGAATTATCAGCCTGCGGCTGATCATTTGCTGGCGAGCACCCTGGGCGCCATTCGTCTTTATAATCAGCAGCAACTGGTGAAGGAGTTTGTGTGGAAATCGGAAATAACGGTTGCGTCTCAGGAGGAGCTGAAAGAACAAAAATCATTGGTTGATAAAATCGGGCTTGCCGCTCCCTATGGTGTTTATGAAGGCGAATTCGTCCTCACCGATCTGTTCAATCCGGCGAACAAAGACAGCCTGCGCTTCACCCTCAAGGCGCCTCTTCCCGCTATGAATCAGGTGTATATGAGCGAAATTGAACTGGCGAGGAGTATATCTCCGGGAGCATCCGAGGACAAGTCGCCGTTTTACAAAAACGGCCTGATCGTCGAACCCCATCCGAACCTTGTGTACAGTTTCGAACAACCGGCGCTGTTCTATTATCTTGAAGTCTACCATCTGCCGGCGGCAGGCCTGCCTGGAAGTTATCGTCTCCATGCCGTCGTGCGCGATGAATTCGGTCAACCGATTGCTGATGGACCGGAAAAGATGATTCTCAAAAAGAATGTCGTTCATCCCAGCGTTGAATTCGGGATGTTGAATGTCGGCAAATTAAAGAGCCAAACCTATCAACTGGTGGTTGAAATTCTGAACGACGCAGACCAGGTCATGGCGCAGCAGACGAAAAAGTTTTATGTCATTCAGGAGGATTTTACCAAACAAATGGCGACTTTAGTCGCGGTCCCTTTTAACGACAGCATATTCGCGGTGATGGATTCCGCCCAGGTTGAATTGGAATTTGCCGCTGTTTTCTACATGCTCTCCAAAGAGGAGCAGATCGTGCACAAGCAGGTTCCCCATCTGGACGCCAAACGTCAGTTCATCTACAGCATCTGGAGCCGCAAATTTCCCCAGTACCCTCTCAATGAGAATCCTGCCAGGATCGAGTATTTTCAACGACTGGATTATGCCAATCAGCAGTATCGGGCTTTTAAATTGGATGGTTGGAGAACCGATCGCGGCCGCGTCTACATGCTCTATGGTCCGCCGGATGATATCGACCGCTATCCCAATGAGCCGAATTTTTACCCCTATGAAGTCTGGTATTACAACAAGCTGCAAAACGGCGTCAGGTTTGTCTTTGGCGATTTGGAAGGTCACAGCAATTATCGCCTGGTCCATTCGGAATTGATCGGCGAAATTCAGGATGCCAATTATATGCAGGTTTTAAGAAGGGGTTTTTAGGCTGCGCCATCTTGACTGACCTCGCACAGAGCCGCGAAGACGCAAAGAAATAATTTTGAATAATTCCTTTGTTTATCCACCTCTTTTTGCAGAACTGTCCTGATTTCCACGCTGAATAAAGCCGGCTATGAAAAATGAAACGCACGACAACACTTTGCGCCTTTGCGTGAACCGCCAAATTGTCCCGTATGAGAGCTTGATCAAATCTTTAATGACTTTCATTACAAAACGAACAGGAATTGA
>RPQV01000464.1 GCA_003818595.1 Calditrichota bacterium | reverse complement strand
GGGTATAATGCATTGCGGTTTTATCACAGCTGTGAATCGCCCATTCATGGCGATTGATAAAGTAGGAGCAATGAGTGCAGGCCCATCTGACAATGGGAATGAAACGCGGATCATCTTCCGATGCACGATCAAGAAAGACATTCAAGTGAATTTTCTGTCGATAAAGCTCATCCACCAGAGCATCAACATTATCGGGTGTTATCTGAAGCAGGGACAATCCGTGTGCCGGCAGCGAGTTTTCAATCAATTTGATAAAATCAGCATCATACTCCCAGTTCCAGGCGATGCCCATATCATAATTTTGGGCCGCAGCGGTTTCATCATGTGCAATCAGGAGAGGGGGAAGCTGTTCATGTTCATTCATGCTTGGGCAACTGGTCTGATTTTTGGCGAATATCGGATCACATGTTGATCATTATCATCGACGGTCGCTGGGAATAACGAAAAAACACGACTTATGGTCTGTTTATAAGATTATACGGCTTTGAAGCATGAAAGGCAAGCATAAATTCAACGTTTGTCGAGCCAGTAAACCCGCCATTCATCGACAAGATGGTCTTGTATTCGGGCGGTCCACAGATTGGCGCCCTGAAGAGCCGGAATTGAACACGTAGAATATCCGACCATGACAATGATATCATTCTGCAGCGTTACCGAAGTAAATTGATTGCGATAATCCGGGTGTTTAGACATGAAATCCTTCCAACCTTGAACCATGGTCGATTTGCCGCTGACGGCAGTTCCTTCGGAATCGATGAATTTGTGATTTTCACTCATCAATTCCGCCAAACCGTTGATATCCTGACGATTGATTTTTTCATTGAATTTCATCGCAGTGTTGATCATGTCAAATGGTTCCATTCACTTCTCCTATGAATTTTGTCGTTTTAGTCAAGCGAAAGGATATACAATGGAATATGCTCGATGTTTTCAAATCGAAGGGTACAGCACAGATATAAGACTTGGAATATGCGTGGTGATCCGTTTTTAAAAACTCGGGCCGGATTGAGATGATTCATCGCTATGATCAATCTCATCAACCCGGCCGATTGTAAGACATTCATTTCTTCCTGCTCAGGCGGCGGATGCTTCTTGCGCCTGCATGTCGGCCTTGATCTTGCTCATATCCAATTCTCTCACCTGTTTGATAACGTCTTCCAGTGAGGATTCGGGAAGGGCGCCCGGCTGCTTGTAGATCAGTATTTTATCGCGGAAGATGGCCAAGGTTGGAATTGACTGGATTCCGAACGCGGACGCCATTTCCATGTCATCTTCAGTATTCACTTTGTAAAAAGCGATATCAGGATGTTTGGTTGATACTTTTTCAAAAGTCGGCGCAAACATTCTGCACGGACCGCACCATTCAGCCCAAAAATCAATCAGTAGTATTTCATTCTTTTCCAGAGCCTGTTCAAGCTCTTTTAATCCCAGTTTTTGTGTTGCCATATTTCCCTCATTATGTTTATTTTATTAGATGAATGATCTTTAAAAGGATTCACCCTTTGCGTACACACGGCAATTTTTACGTCTATGATTGAGGCTGAGCGGACGTGGGCAATGACTTTCGAGGGCAACTTGACACCTGGCGAACGGTGACAATTGTGGAATTTTTATGTGTCATTTTTGTTTAATGTGCAGCCGCAAGCTGCATCTCTCAAACAGCAGGAGAAAAAATGCCTCTGGTGTATGTTACGAGACGGCTGCACTTCAGCGCCGCCCATCGACTTCATTCTGATCAACTCAGCGCACAGGAAAATGAACAGGTGTATGGCTTGTGTAATAATCCTCTGGGCCATGGACATAACTATGAGTTGGAGGTGACGGTTCAGGGTATTCCCGATCCAGTCAATGGAATTGTGGTTGATCTGAAAGAATTAAAAAAAGTGATCGAGAGCGAGATTATTGATCTGGTGGACCATAAACATCTCAACTATGAAGTTGAATTTATGCGCGGAATTGTCCCAACGGCGGAAAATATTGCCGTCGCGTTCTGGAATCAACTAAAGGATAAACTCCCTTCCGGTCGGTTGTATGAAATTAAACTTTATGAAACACCCAGAAATATTGCTGTGTATCGAGGAGAATGATCATGTCTGAATCGATTGAAAATGCTGTCCTCTCTATTCTCAAGCTCATTGGTGAAGATCCCAATCGTGAGGGCCTGCTCAAGACCCCTCATCGAGTCAGCAAAGCCTACGAATTTCTCACCAAAGGATACCGCGAAGACATCGAACGAATCGTGAACAATGCCGTTTTTCATGAAGAGTGCAATGAGATGGTGGTGGTCAGAAATATAGAATTCTACAGCCTGTGTGAACACCATATGCTGCCGTTTTTCGGCAAATGTCACGTCGCCTATCTTCCCAAAGGGAAAATAATCGGATTAAGCAAAATTCCGCGAATTGTTGATGCCTTTTCCAGGCGCCTTCAGGTTCAGGAACGGCTGACCAATCAGATCGCGCAGACGATGGAGGATCTGCTCCAGCCCTATGGAGTCGCAGTCATCATGGAAGGCAAGCATTTATGCATGATGATGCGCGGCGTGGAGAAGCAGAACAGCTTTGTCACCTCCAGTGCTATGCTGGGCGATTTCAGGACCGAACGTGCCACGCGTATGGAACTGCTCAATCTTATTCAAACACAAGGTTAGGTCATGAAGTTAAGGAACAAAGTCGTTTGGATTACCGGCAGCAGCCGGGGCATCGGCAAAGCCGCTGCATTGGCGCTGGCGGCAAAGGGAGCGCGGGTGGTGATTTCCGCCCGCCGGGAAGAGGATGCGGCTGAGGTCGCCGGTGAAATCAACTCAAACGGCGATGCGGCGATAGCGGTGCGTTGTGATGTGCGCGATACCGCCGAAATTAGCAAGGTGGTGCATCAAACTCAGGAATTGTGGGGCGAAATCGATATTCTCATCAACAATGCCGGAGTGGGTATTTTTAAAAAGATTGTTGATACCACTGCCGATGAATGGGAACAGATGATGCAGACCAACCTGACGTCTGCATTTTTGTGCACCCGCACTGTGCTTCCGGGCATGATCGCGCGGGCAAGTGGTCACATCATCAACGTCGTCTCGGTGGCCGGCATTCAGCCCTATGATCAATGTGGCGGCTATTGTGCATCAAAATACGGATTGTTGGGATTTACCGAGGTGCTGAGAATGGAGACGCGCAAATTCGGTGTTCGGGTCACCGCGCTCATTCCGGGCGCCACTGATACCGACATTTGGGCTGCATCGAATTTCGACCGCTCGCTGATGATCAAGCCGGAGGCCGTCGCCGATGCGATCATCTCAATTTGCGAAATGGACAATTCGGCACTTGTTGAAACCCTGGTGATTCGGCCCCGCAGCGGCGATTTGTGAAAAGTTTTTCCGCTGCCTTGATGGGGGCACAACCTTTTGCAAACCGATTCGACAACTCCCGCACCGGGGCTGCATTAAAGATCAGAAACGACCGCAGGTTGGCGATGAGGGTAACGAAAAACTTGCGGCAAAAAAGAAAATTGGATATATTGTTGGACAAATTCGCAGCCTCATTCGCATGATTGACACTGCTCTATTTCACTTTATGAATAAGAAACAGATGAAGATTTCCTTAATTATTGTTTGGTTATGCATACTGATAGGATGGATTCCAGGGCAAGAGTGGTCTGAGAATGTCTTTCCTGTATCAGAATTACAACCCGGGATGCGCGGTTATCTCAAGACGGTCTTTTATGGAGAGACCATCGAGCAGGTCGGAGTGGAAGTGTTGGACGTGATGCGGAACTATTATCCGCAATGCGACATCATTCTGGTGCGATTATTCGGCGAAAAGGCGGAGACCAACGGCGTCGTCAACGGCATGAGCGGAAGTCCCGTTTATATCGAGGATAAATTGGTCGGAGCGCTGGCCTACCGCTATGGTGAGTTCATGAAAGAACCGATCGGCGGAGTCATGCCGT
>RPQV01000463.1 GCA_003818595.1 Calditrichota bacterium | reverse complement strand
TGATGTGCAGGAATGGTATTTATCGACGTTGATTCGCCAGGATTACGTGCGTGCCATATTTGATCGTCAGTCGGAACTCGCGGTGCAGAATTTGGAAAAGGTGCGGCAGCGTGTCGGCGAACTCGTTGACATTGTTTTCATTTGCGGAACCGATTTCGGCACTCAAAGTTCGACATTCTGTTCTGTTGAAACCTATCGTGATTTATGGATGCCGTATTATAAACGCATTAATGATTGGATTCATACTCATACAACCTGGAAAACCTTCAAACACTCCTGCGGAGCTGTCGAGTCACTCATTTCGTCTTTTATCGACAGCGGTTTTGACATCCTCAATCCGGTTCAGATCGCGGCTGCAGGGATGGAGCCGGAGCATCTCAAGAAAGAATATGGGGATGATATCACCTTTTGGGGTGGCGGCGTGGACACTCAAACGACATTGATGTTCAAGACACCTGAACAAGTCCGTAAAGAAGTTCTCAAAAACTGTGAAATATTCGGTCGCGATGGCGGTTTCGTGTTCAACTCCATACATAACGTCCAGGGAAATGTACCGACCGAAAACGTGACGGCCATGATTCAGGCTGTACAGGAATTCAATGGAGTTAAAATTTGAATGATCATACCGATCTGCGATATGATTTCCAATGCTGGAGTTGGCGGTTTGACTGATCGGCGAAACTAATCTGGGAAGAAAAGAATGGAACATCAATCGCAATATCGCATGCCCTACATCTGGACAATCGCTTTAACAGCCGCATTGGGAGGATTGCTTTTCGGTTACGATTGGGTTGTCATCGGCGGTGCAAAACCTTTTTATGAAAAATACTTTCATCTCACTTCATCGTTCCAGATCGGCTGGGCGATGAGCAGTGCCTTGCTCGGATGCCTCATTGGCGCGGTGATGAGCGGCGGCTTGAGTGACCGATTCGGCCGAAAACGACTGTTGATTATTGCCGGCGCCTTTTTCACCATCTCGGCCGTGGGCACAGCCCTGGCAGAATCTTTCGCCGCATTTAATGCTTACCGATTATTGGGCGGCATCGGTATCGGCCTGGCGAGCAATTTGTCTCCGATGTATATTGCAGAAATTTCACCCGCAGAAATGCGCGGCCGATTCGTTTCGATCAATCAGCTGACGATCGTGATCGGAATTGTTTCGGCTCAGATGGTTAATTGGCTGATCGCGCAGCCGGTTCCGCTGAATGCCACTGCAGCCGATATACTCTCCTCTTGGAATGGTCAGTTCGGCTGGCGTTGGATGTTTGGCGCGGAAACCGTACCGGCCGCCTGCTTTTTTATCTCCATGTTCTTTGTCCCTGAAAGCCCTCGCTGGCTGGTCAAAAACGGCCGAGATGAGGGCGCCACGCATATTCTCAACAAGATTGGCGGTGATCACTTTGCTCAAAAATCAATTGCGGAAATTAAAGAAACTCTGTTAAACGAAATCCAAAAGGTCGATTTTCGCGAATTATTCGAACCGAAGATGCTCAAAATCCTGGTCGTGGGTGTGGTTCTGGCTGTTTTTCAGCAATGGTGCGGCATCAATGTCATTTTTAATTATGCCGAAGAAGTTTTCTCCGCAGCAGGATTCGGCGTTGACGATATCCTGTTAAACATCGTGTTAACCGGCGCCATCAATCTCGTGTTTACGTTTGTCGCCATATTTACCGTTGACCGGTGGGGGAGACGTATTTTGCTTCTTCTCGGAGCGGCTGGTCTGTCCCTGCTTTATTTGATCTTGGGAGCGGGATATGCTATAGGCTCACAAGGAGTGAGCATGTTGATTCTGGTGATTCTGGCGATTGGCGTTTATGGAATGTCTCTGGCGCCGGTGGTGTGGGTGGTGATTGCGGAGATTTTCCCCAATCGCATTCGCGGCGCCGCAATGTCGGTCTCTGTCTCCGCCCTGTGGATAGCCTGTTTCATTCTCACCGTCACCTTTCCCTTTTTGAACCGCGGATTGGGACAAGCCGGTACCTTCTGGATTTACGCCGCCATATGTATCGCAGGCTTTCTTTTCATCAAGCTGAGAGTGCCTGAAACCAAAGGAAAAACCCTGGAGGAAATTGAGCGGGATTTGGTCGGATGATTGATCTTGCGGTAAAACCTGATGTGGTGTGGCTGCAAAATCGATCGATCATTCTTTCGTTAAAGAACATCAAGCCCATGGGAGTGCAAATGGCTTTGAAAACCGTTACATTCATGCTGTTTCTTTGCTGCTTTACCTTCGCGAGCGAGACCATATCATTAGACGGACTGTGGAAGTTCAATGTCGATCCGCGCGATATTGGTCTTGAAAATGAATGGTTCAGCCCATCATTTCATGATGACGATTGGAGGCAGGTTGCCGTTCCCCATACCTGGCAAGTTGATGCCGGTTTTGAAGATTATTTCGGTGTTGGATGGTATCGGCGCACATTCCAAACAGTCTCTCCAGCAGATGCGCGGCTTGTGCTGGAATTTGACGCGGTTTATCGCGACTGCATTATTTGGATCAACGGCCAAATGATTGGCAATCACTCGGGCAGCGGATGGACCCCTTTTTCTTTCGAAATTCCACCAAATTCTGACGGGAAATATCAGATGGCCATCCGCGTCGATAACTCATTCTCTGAACGAGCTTTGCCCTACAAGGATTCCTTCGACTGGGCGAATGACGGCGGCATCATTCGCAGCGTACGGTTGTGCAAGTTGCCTCAACAACATCTTTCCCACCTCATGGCGAGCGCAATTCCGTCCGCAGATTTCCGTACTGCGGAAGTGAAGGGGAGCGTGCAGGTTCATGGCCACAAAGCGGATAAAGTATCTATCACTCTTTATGATCCCAATGGAAATTCTGTTGGCCATTTTACAGCCGATGCGGCGGACACGGTCCATTTTTCCCTGCAGGTCGTCGAACCGCAGCTTTGGCATTTCGATTATCCCCATTTATATCATCTCGAGGCCCAGTTGATCGATCAGGATCGTGCGATACATTCGCTGGATTCCAATTTGGGAATCCGCCGGATCGTGGTGAAAGACGGCTATTATTGGCTCAATGATGAACCGATGCGGCTGATGGGCGTCGAATGGATGCCGGGCAGCGATCCCCGCTACGGCATGGCTGAGAGTCCGGAGTATATGCGCACTATTCTCGACGATATGAAGCGTCTCAATTGCCTAATCACGCGATTTCACTGGCAGCAGGACAAATCGGTATTCGATTTCTGTGACCATCATGGTATTTTGGTGCAGGAAGAAATTCCAACGTGGGGTGGTGCAACCAAATTGGAAGATTTGGCCGATATCCAAAGAGCTCAGATGAATGAAATGATCATTCCTCATTTCAATCATCCTTCGATTTACGCTTGGGGGCTTTGTAATGAAATCCGCGGGCTCGAACCGGCAGGACACAAGTTTGTTTTAGACGGTATGGCAATCGGACGGAAACTGGATCCTTATCGCCTGCTCACGTATGCCTCGAATACGCTGCACAATGCTCCGGCGAATGACGCTGCACGCTATTTGGATTTTATTGAATGGAATGAATATTTCGAGTCATGGTACGGCGGCAGCGCAGCAGATGCCGGAGAAAAACTGAAATTAATGCAACAGCAGCTTCCTCATCTTTCGGTCGTCGTTTCTGAATATGGTCTGTGCGAATGCACTCCGGATAATCCAGTGGGAGATCCGCGGCGCATTGAGATTTTAAAGACTCATACAGATATTTATCGGCAGCATCCAAACGTCGCCGGCGCCATTTTTTTCGATTATAATGATTATCGCACCCATATCGGCGATAAGGGAAAAGGCGCCTATAAACAACGCGTTCATGGTGTTGTCGATGTGTTCAAGCGTCCCAAGCCATCTTGGGACGCTTTGCGCGATGAAATGTCTCCCATTAAAACGATGACCATTTCCACAGGAGCGGCCTCCACGACATTGACATCCATGAAAGTCGCTATC